>CBDTUP010000212.1:0-5173 GCA_965363685.1 uncultured bacterium
GTCTGGACATGACCGTCCACGACACCACCACCGGCGAGGCAACGGTTTTCGGCAGGGGGGCGCCCTTCTATTTCTCGTGGGCACCGGATGGCCGGTCCATAGCCACACACGTCGATGGAGAGACGATGGAGATCCGATCGCTGGACAACTCGGTTCGGTCACTGGATTCACCGGGGTTCTTCCAGGCGCCGCAATGGACTCAATCCGGGTTGTTTCATCTCGGAGTTCCGGCCGGTGGCGAGCAGCAGTTGCTGTTGACGGGCGATGAGACAAGAGGTGTCGGTGTAGTTCCGGGTCGGGTCTTCTTCACCGCCAACCAGGATGGAACCCGTATTGCTCTTGCCTCGATCTCAGAGCTGCAGGGCGTTACCGCCGCCCTGCAGGCCGTTCCTCGACTCCCGGTCAATCGACTGCTGGTCGTCGATGTTGCCTCGGGGACCTGGGATATCGTTTCCGATGAGTCATTTGGTGCGTTCTTCTGGAGTCCGGATGGGGAGCGTCTACTACTGATCGGTAGCGGCGACACTGCGGGGTCGCTTCGATGGTCCGTCTGGGACGGTTCGCTAACTGCTTTCGAGTCTTTCCTCCCCTCGCCGGGATTCGTTCTCGAGTTCTTGCCGTTCTTCGATCAATATGCGCAGAGCATGACCTTGTGGTCGCCGGACGGCGAGGCATTTGCCTATCCGGCCATGACCGGTGGGCTACCGGGTATCTGGATTCAGGACATCGATGGCACTGATCCGATCAGGTTGACCGACGGGTCCTGGGTCAGCTGGTCGACCCAGGACCCGCCACTGCCGTCCGGCTGAGAGCGGTCGTTGGTTTGTCGTTCAGTTGGTCGGGAACCCCAGGTTCACGCTGCTGGTTGTCGGATCCGGCCAGCGGCTGGTGACGACCTTCCCGCGGGTGAAGAAACGAATACCGTCCGGTCCGTACATGTGCGTGTCTCCGAACAAGGAGTCGCCCCAACCGCCGAACGAGAAGTTGGCGACCGGCACCGGGATCGGAACGTTGATACCCACCATGCCTGCTTCGACGTCGAACTGGAACTGCCGGGCGGCACCACCATCGCGCGTGAAGATGGCCGCACCGTTGCCCCACTGGTTGGCGCTGATCAAATCGACACCTTCCTGGTAGGTGTCGACCCTGACCACGACCAGAACGGGCCCGAAGATCTCGTCCTTATAGACGCTCATGGAAGGGGTCACACGGTCGAGAACCGTGGCACCCAGGAAGAAGCCGTCGCCGTCGAATTCGGCCTCACGACCATCGACGACCACATTGGCGCCGTCGGATTCACCGGCATTGATATACCCGGCGACGCGGTCGCGATGCTCACGTGTGATCAGCGGTCCCATCTCCGAGGACGGGTCGTTGCCGGGTCCGATCTTCAGATTCTCCGTTCGGGTTCGGATCGCTTCGACCAGCGGATCCGCAACCTCGCCGACGGCGGCCACAACCGAGATGGCCATACAGCGCTCGCCCGCTGATCCGAAAGCCGCGCTGACCGCCGCATCGGCAGCCAGGTTCAAGTCGGCGTCGGGCAGAACGATCATGTGGTTCTTGGCGCCTGCCAGTGCTTGCACACGCTTGCCGTTGGCCGTGGCGGTCTCGTGTACGTGGCGGGCGACAGGTGTCGAGCCGACGAAACTCACCGCTTTGATGTCGGGGTGAGTGAGGAGGCGGTCGACTGCCACCTTGTCTCCGTGGACGAGGTTGAGTACTCCTGGTGGGAAACCGGCCTCGTGGAACAGCTCAACAAGCATCTGGGGAGCCGATGGGTCCTTCTCCGATGGCTTCAGAATAAAGGTATTGCCCGCGGCCACCGCGTTGGGGAGCATCCACAAGGGGACCATGGCCGGGAAGTTGAAGGGCGTGATACCTGCAACTACTCCGAGTGGCTGGCGGATGTCGTACACGTCGATTCCGGTTGATGCCTGCTCCGTAAACCGACCGGCCATCGTTTCAGCTACTCCGCAGGCGTACTCGATGTTCTCGAGTCCGCGGGCCACTTCGCCTGCTGCGTCCGGCTCGGTCTTCCCATGCTCGGATGAGATGACTCTGGCGAGTTCGGCAGAGTTCCTATCGACGAGTTCTCGGAACTTGAACATCAGCTTGACGCGTGCTGCAACCGAAGTCGCGCGCCATTCTGGGAACGCAGCGGCGGCGGAGGCGATTGCTGCGTCCATCTCTTCAACGGAGGCGAAGTCCACCTGGGCCGTCTGTTGCCCGGTGGCCGGGTTGAACACCGGTCCGGTCCGGCCCGAAGTACTCGGCGTGCTCGTCCCTCCTATGAGGTGGTGAATGTGTTCCATGGCATTGACTCCTTGTCGACCTATGAGATCTCTTCGATGGCGCTGATCATGATTGCGGCAGCTTCGTCGATTTCTTCTTCGGTCACCGTCAGCGGGGGAGCGATGCGCAGCACATTGCCGTACAAGCCGCCCTTTCCAATGAGGAGTCCGTTTCGCTTTGTGATCTCCATGAGGCGTCCTGCCGCGGTGCCGTCTGGCTGGTTGCTATCGGCGTGAACGGCCTCGATTGCCAGCATCAGTCCTTTGCCTCGCAACTCGGCAATCCAGGGTGTTGCATCGACCACGGGTTGGAGGTAGTCACGCAGCCGCTGGCCCATTCGCAGCGAGTTGCCCTGAAGGTCGTGGTCGAGGATGTACTTGAGATTGGCCAGTGCGCCGGCCGACGACATCGGATTGCCACCAAAGGTGGAGATCGAGTTGGCGCCCAAACTGTCCATGATGTCCGCCCTGGCGACGACACCTCCCATGGCCATGCCGTTACCGACACCTTTGGCGAATGTGAGGATGTCGGGAGTGACGCCGTGCGCCTCGTATCCCCAGAAGTGCTCGCCGGTGCGGCCCCAGCCGGTCTGGACCTCATCTGAGATGAGCAGGATCCCGTGCTGGCTGAGTACCTTTTGCATCGGCCCGAAGAAGCCGTCGGGCGGAGTGGCAAACCCACCGACTCCCTGAATGGGCTCCATGATCAGGCAGGCAACATCACCCGAAGTCATCATGTCGATGACCTGTTCCAGGTCGTCGACGCAGGCTTCGGTGTAGGCGTCGTCGTCGAGGTGACTGAAGGGGCTTCGCAGGCGGTAGCCGCCCTGGACGAAGCTCACGTTGAGGCCGCTCAAGCTGGTCGGAGACCAGGATCGATGTGAGGTGATGGCGACGTTCGTGAAGGAGCGTCCGTGGTAGCTGTTGCGGATCGCCAGAACCTGGTTCGATTTCCGGTAGCCGGTGGCAAGCATCAGAGCGGCATCGTTGGCTTCACTACCTGAGTTGGTGAAGAACACCTTGGCATCTGGAATCCCGGATAGCTCGGCTATTTGCTCGGCGAGTTCGATCATCGGTTCCGAGGTATAGAGGGTCGTGGTGTGAAACACCTTGGCGGCCTGTTCTTGAACCGCTTCGACGATCTCCGGGACGGAGTAGCCGGTCATGGTCGTGAGGATCCCGCCGAAGAAGTCGAGGTAGCGATTCCCTTCTACGTCCCAGACGTGGCGGCCCTCGCCGCGCTCCATGGAGATCGGTTCTTCGTAGTAGAGAGCGAGCCAGGAAGGCAGTGCGGCGCGGTAGCGCTGGTGTAGGTCCTGATTTGAGGTGGGCATGGTTCCTCGATTCTCACGGTGTTGCCGGGTGGCGTTCTCCTGCATAGTATGTTCCGTGAGATTGTGATGCAAACACAAGATTGTTCGGAACAAAACGATGTTGAACGCCTGATAGCGGCCGCGATAGACGGCGGCGATCGGTCTCCTGTTGGCGTCGCCAAAGCCGTCGGCCGGTTGGTTTCAGAAGGGAAACTCAGCGGAGGTGAGCGTCTGCCGACGGTTCGGACTCTTGCCCGGGTTCTCCGGCTCAGTCCGACGTCTGTGGCCGAAGCCTGGTCCGCTTTGAAGCGAGCGGGAACGATCGTCACGGACGGACGACGAGGGACCTTTGTCCGTGACCGAACCGATCGGGCGGGTGGTGGTCGTGCCTGGAGAGTTCCGGTTGAGTCCGGAGTGTATGAGGTGGATCTCAGCACCGGCACTCCAGATCCGGCTCTACTCCCTTCGATAGGAACCATCCTCGAGACGCTGGGTGCCGATCCGGTGGTCACCAGCTACCTGGACCGACCGGTGCTGGCCGAACTCGAAGCGCTGCTCCTCGACCGCTGGCCGTTCGTCCCGGAACGATTGACCGTTGTCAACGGTGCACTCGACGCAGTCGATCGGCTCATAGCGGCGTCGGTCGAAATGGGCGATCGAGTCGTCGTTGAGAATCCCACATTTGCCCCGATCGGCGACCTGCTGGAGCGAGCCGGGGCAGAGGTGATCGGGGTCAGGCTCGACGAAGTGGGAATTGTCGTCGAGGATCTCGCCGCCGCGCTTGGTCATCGGCCCCGTCTGCTGATTCTGCAGCCGAGGGCCCACAATCCCACCGGGATAGGGATGACGGCCGAACGGGCACAGGCGCTGGCAGGATTGCTGGCGGACACCGACACGCTGGTCATCGAAGATGACCACTCAGGAGCAGTCGCCGGCGCGGACCTTCACACGGTGGGCGTCTACCTGCCGGAGCAGGTTGTGCACATTCACAGTTTCTCGAAGGCATATGGTCCCGATCTACGCCTCGCTGCGGTGGGAGGAGCGTCTGAGCCCATCGACGAAATGATCCGTCGTCGGCAGCTCGGCCCTTCGTGGAGTAGTCGGCTGCTGCAGGCGATACTCCTACGATTACTGACCGATCCAGGCACCGATGAATTGCTCGAAGCTTCTGCAGCTACGTATTCACGCCGTCGCCGTCTCCTGATGGATGCATTGGCCGAGAACGGGATCGAACTGCCCGGGGGATCCGGTTTCAATCTGTGGCTTCCTGTTCATGACGAGCAGTGGGCGCTCGTGGCGCTGGCATCGCGCGGCATCGGCGTGGCTCCCGGCTCGCCTTTTCAGTTAGGCCCGGCCGATGGCCCGCATGTACGCATCACCACCGCGCGCGTAGCCGACGGGTTTGAAGATTTGGCCGGCCATCTGGCCGACGCGGCCGGGGCAACGACCCACCGCAGCCTGCCTGCTTGATGGCACGGTTCTGACCCCCGACCCACCGGTTACCCTTCCGTCGATGTCCTACTTCCTGCTCTCCAACGACGATGGCATCGACTCACCTGCCCTGGT
>CBDTUP010000213.1:0-5172 GCA_965363685.1 uncultured bacterium
GTGTAGAACGTCTCCCGCACAACGTGCACGGATTCTTCGAGTGCCCGATCGACATCACCGCGCGAGTACGCCGAGCGGGAAAGAACGTTTCCTTCGAGGCCCCAAACGGCGTCCTCATCCGAAGCTAGAGCATCGTCTGCGTTGACGAACGGTTCGAGCACGTCGTAGCTGACTTCGATCAGATCGGCGGCCCGGCGTGCGATATCCACCTGCTCGGCCACCACGATCGCCAGAACGTCACCCAGATAGGAGGTACGACCGCCCTCCGGGATGAAGACCGGCCAATCGGTGTGAATGATCCCCACCTTCAGTTCGCCCGGCACGTCCTGTGCCGTGTACACGGCCGCCACCCCGGGGACAGCTTCGGCGGCAGATGTGTCGATACTCACGACGTCAGCCCGGGCGTGATCGGCAAGTCGAAGCGCACCGTGCAGCATCCCGTCGACGATCATGTCGTCGACGTAGCCGCGGTCACCCAGCGCCAGTTCGGCGCTCTCGTACTTCGCCCCCGATTCGCCGATGCCGGCGGGTAGTTCGAGAGCGGGAATCGAACCGTCGCGTAGCATCTCGATCGCGTCGAAGATCTTCGTGTAACCGGTGCAGCGGCACAGGTGGCCGCCCAGTCGTCCGGCCGTCGTTTCTCGCGTGAGGTCTTTGCCCTTCTGGTCGAGCAATGCCTTGGTGCGAACGAGGATTCCCGGTGTGCAGAAACCGCATTGGAGTGCGCCCGTAACGCCGAAGGCCTGCGCCAGGCGCCGGCGTTCGTCCTCATCAAACCCCTCGAGAGTCGTGACTTCCTTGCCGGCGGCTTTCTCCATATCGACAAGGCAGCTTTGGATCGCTTTGCCATCGAGGAGAACAGTGCAGGCTCCACATTGACCGGAGGGTGAACAGCCGTCCTTGGGGGAAGTGACCCCCAATTCCTCGCGCAGGGCGGCGAGTAGGTGGGGGTGGTCCGAGCGCACCGAAACCGCTTCGCCGTTCATGACGAGGTTGGTGGTCTCTGGAGTGGTTGAAGTCATTGCACCCTTCTGAGCAATCGAGCAGCCATGCTCGGAGGTGGGCGTGAGGTTGTCAAGAGCGCCATCCGCTTCTATGTGTCCGAATACCCGACCCCATGTGCCGTTTGCTCAATTGACACAGCGTCCGAGTTCGGCAAGCCTCACCTGAAGGTGCCGGGAAGGGCCCAAGCATCCCAAGAGGGAGTCGGATCGGGTGGCAAACGCGGAAACGAACCGCCGTGCGAGACCGAAGTTTGTCGCGTACCTCGTTCCTCTTTCCGCCGTCCTTGTTGCCCTGGCCATCGGCGCCATCATGCTCGGTTTGCTGGGCGCGAATCCCATCGAAGGCTTTGCCGAGATGTTCAAGGGTGCCTTCGGTGACAAGGATGCTCTCGTTGAGACGGCTCTGAAGGCCACCCCACTTCTGTTCGTCGGAGTCGGCATCACCATTGCCTTCCGCGCCAACGTCATCAATATCGGCGGCGAAGGTCAGATGGTAGCCGGGGGTCTCCTAGCCACCACGATGGCGCTGGTGCTACCCGATCTTCCGGCAATCGTCATGCTTCCGACGGTGTTGATCGCAGGAATCGTGGGGGGTGCCGCCTGGGGCGCAGTCCCCGGCGCGCTCAAGGCCTACTACAACGTCAACGAGATTCTCAGCACGATCATGCTCAACGTCGTAGCCGTGCAGCTCATGAACTACCTGCTGCGCGGGCCTCTGATCGACCCCGGCGAGTTGGAGCGAGGGACCCGCATCCCGCAAACGGCCCGTTTGCAGGAAGGCGCCGACCTGCCGTTGCTGTTCGGAGACGGGCGTTTCCACATCGGCCCCCTCATCGCCGTGGTGGCCGCGATTGCCGCCTACATCCTTTTGTGGCGCACACCGCTCGGATTCCGGGTTCGGGCGGTCGGTCTCAGTCGCGACGCTGCTCGCTATGCCGGAATCCCCGTCAAGCGAACGATCGTGCTGGCCATGACGATGAGTGGTGCCATGTCCGGTTTGGCCGGGGCAGTGCTCGTGTTCGGTAGTGAGAGTCATCGGATGGTCACAGACGGATCAACGATTGGTTTCACCGGTAGCGCTGGTTTCAACGGGATCGTGGCTGCACTCTTTGGCGGACTGCATCCACTTTGGACGATTCCCGCCTCCTTCATGTTCGGCGGTCTGTTGGTCGGCGGCATTGCCCTCCAACGAGCCGTCCAGGTTCCCTCGGCCTTGATCATGGCCCTCAACGGTCTCGTTGTGATATTCGTGGTTGCCAGCGACCGCTGGAAGAAGCGTCTGCAGGAACAACCGGTGCAGATCGACACTCCGCAAGAGTTGGCTGCGGCGGAGGCGGCTGACTCGGAGGCGGCTCCGCCCGACGATGGGGGAGGAGGCACATGAGCGACTTCTTCACTGAGGCAGTCCTCGTCGCTACCTTCGCGTCGGGCATTCGCCTGGCGGTACCGCTGCTGCTGGCTTCGTTGGGTGAGACATTCGGCCAGCGAAGCGGCGTTCTCAATCTCGGTGTCGACGGGATCATGCTGCTCGGTGCCTTCGGCGGTTACTACACGGTCCTGAAGACCGACAACGTGTGGTTGGGCCTCGCCATGGGAATCGGAGTCGGCATCATCCTCGGCCTCCTGTCGGCCGTCATCTCGGTGACGCTCAAGGCGGAACAGGGGATCAGCGGTATCGGGGTCTACCTGTTTGGTCTTGGTATGAGCGATCTGCTCTTTCAGAAGCTGGTCGGGACCCCCGTCCCAATCAGCAAATTCCCCAAGATCGACATCCCCGGCCTGAGCGATATTCCCATTCTCGGGGAGATGCTCTTCCGGCACAGCGTGATCGTCTACCTAGCCTTCCTGGCGGTTCCGGTGAGCATGTGGGTGATCAACAAGACGACCTTCGGTCTCAATATCCGGGCAGTGGGCGAGAACCCCGAAGCGGCAGACAGCCTCGGAGTGAGTGTGGCCGGAATTCGCTATGCGACTGTGATCATCGGCGGCACCCTGGCCGGGGTCGCTGGTGCTGCCTTGGCTATCGACCTTGGGATCTTCCAGCAAAACCTGACGAATGCCCAGGGTTTCATTGCCATCGCGCTGGTCTACTTCGGCGCTTGGCGCCCGGTAGGTGTCATGGCAGGTGCGTTGCTGTACGGGTTCGTCAACTCGCTGGTTTTGCAGCTCAAGACACTCGACATCATCACGAGAGATTTCTCAGATTTCGCGGCGATGGCTCCGGCCATCATCACGATCCTGGCGTTGGTGCTGGTGGCAAGGCGGTTCAGGCAACCGGCTGCTCTCACCAAGCCATACTCAAGAGGAGCATGAAAGGGTTACCCGGTCGTCCGGGTACCAACAAAGGAGGAAGAATGAAGAGAAGGCACCTGAGTTGGCTGGCGCTATTCGTAGTGCTGGCGATGGTGTTGGTCGCCTGCGGCGATTCGACCGAAGATACTGAGGCTCCCGACGACGGTGACACGACCGCGACGACGGCGGCGCCGGCTGCGGATCCGTTCAAGATCGCGATCGTTGCGCCATCCGCTTCGAATGACCTGGCATTCACACAGTCAATCGTTGATGCAGTCAACATCATCAAGGACGAGATGGGCAATGTCGAGGTTGCCGTCACCGATGGGACGTTCATTGTCGACGACGCCGCCGCCGCGATTCGCGGGTATGCCGAAGACGGCTTCGATTTGGTGATTGCACACGGTTCGCAGTACGGCGGATCCCTCCAGGAGATTGCTCCGGACTTCCCCGATATAACCTTTGCCTGGGGCACTGCCGCAGACACATTCGGCCTCGCCAACGTGTTCGCATATGAGGCTGCTTCGGATGAGGGCGGGTATGTGATGGGCGTCATGAGTGCCGCCCTGAGCGAGTCCGGCACGGTTGGTGTGGTCGGTCCGATCGAGGTCGGCGACGCCAAGCTCTATGTCGACGGATATGCGGCCGGCGTCAAGGCCCAGGATCCCGGGGCTACCGTCAATCTCAACTACATCGGCTCCTTCAGCGATACGGCCCTCGCTTCTGAAGCCGCCCAGGCGCACGCAGCGCAGGGTGCGGATGTGATGTCGGGTACGGCACAGATGGTTGTGGGCGCGGTCGGTGTTGCCAAGGATGAAGGCATCCTCTGGTTCGGCACGCAGGCCGATCAGGCCAGCCTGGCTCCCGAGATAGTTGTTGCTTCCCAGGTGTACCACTGGGAGGTCATCCTCCGCGAGATCATCTCGAAGATGGAGGCCGGGACCATCGGTGGCGAGATCTTCAAGATTGATCTGGCCAACGGTGGAGAGGTCATCGAGTACAACGATGCCTTCGATCTCCCAGCCGATGTCAAGCAACTAGCCGAAGACACGATCGCCGGCATCATCGACGGTTCGATCACCACCGGCGGATAGAAGAACGAGAGCAGGTGAACATGAGGCAGATGCGCGTCGGGTTGCTCAGTACCTGGTACTTGGTACTTGGTACCTGGCGGCCCGACGTGCGCTCCTCCGGTCAATGCTCACCTGAGGGGTTCGGATCGTGACCGCCCCGATGCTCGAGATGCGCGGGATCACCAAACGATTCCCGGGTGTACTCGCGAACTACCAGGTCGACTTCGATGTCCTACCAGGGGAGGTCCACACGCTGCTGGGCGAGAACGGGGCCGGCAAGAGCACGTTGATGAAGATCCTCTACGGTCTCTATCAGGCCGACGAGGGTGAGATTCTCCTCAACGGTGAACGAGTCGAAATTCACAGCCCGGACGACGCAATCGCACGCAACATCGGCATGATCCATCAGCACTTCATGCTGGTAGAGACTCTGACCGTTGCAGAGAACGTCGCCCTGGGTCTGCCGTCCAGCAAGGGAGTCAGGACCGATCTCGACTTGGTGTCAGAGCGGATTGAGGAACTGGCCGACCGGTACGGACTGGCTATCGATCCGAGCGCCATCGTCTGGCAGTTGGCAGTCGGCCAACGGCAGCGGGTCGAAATCATCAAAGCTCTCTATCGGGACGCCCACCTGCTGATACTGGATGAGCCGACTGCGGTCCTTACTCCCCAAGAGGTGGATCAGCTGTTCGTGACCCTGCGCCAGATGACGGATGATGGACGCGGGCTGATCTTCATCTCGCATAAGCTGCACGAAGTGCTGGCGTTGAGCGACCGCATCACCGTGCTTCGGCAGGGTCACA
>CBDTUP010000214.1:0-5163 GCA_965363685.1 uncultured bacterium
GAGCATGGGTTTCCCTCTTTCTTGCCACAGCAATACGGAGGGCAACGCAATCCGGGTCAGTTCAGACGCTTCCGAGTGCCACCGGGTCGACCGACACGTCCTGTAACTGGCGGACTGCCTCAGTGAGATGCGCCAGCGCATGAACGTAGTCCGTCTTCGTGGGAGCGCCGCTCTGGAGGTCAACGGCCACGTCCTCGGCTGCCGCCTCGAGTCGATACAAGGCATCACGCAGCGCGTCCCACGCTCGGCGCGACACAATTACTTCGTCGGGAAGCAACTGCCGGCTCTCACCAAGGCGGCGGGCTTCGTAGGCTCGCTGGCGGTGACTCGACCGGCAGTAGAGTTTCGGTCTGCCTGGACCCGGTGTGACCAGGTACTCCTCCCCACACCAGCGACACATGAGAGTTCGCTTGCGTTTCATAACAGTGACGAAACTAGCGTGTGTCGAGCAGTCCGTCGATGACCTGCGCCACCTATGTCGAGACGCGTTCCTGGGTTGCCCACCGGTACATCATCCCGGCCAGCACGGGCCAGACTATGGGCACAGCGCTCAGCTTCATGATCAGCCCCGCAATCTGTTGGTCGTCTACGGAGGTCAAGCCGAAGACACGCGGAGCAAGCTCATATGTTTCATAGAGAGGTAGCTCAGCGAAGGTGAGGAAGCTGGCCGGGATGATCGTGACAATCCCGGTCGTGAAGAACAGGTACAGCATGCGAGCGGGGTACGAGCGGTCACGGAACTCGGTAATCGACCCCACAATGGGTGCCCACAGAGCCAGTCCGGACAGTATCCAGACCGCATCCATGGCGAAGGACCCGAACTGCGATGAGCGCAGCGAATCCACCGCAATGGGCGTGTGAGAGAGCACCAGAGTGACGTTGAAGATCACCCCCATCAGCAACGGAAAGCGCCGCAAGGAGCGGCCGGCACGGTAGATCCCCAACCTGGACAACACCCTCCGGGCCATCCATTCCGGGGTACCGAGCCAGAGCAGCGGGGCGGCGACCAGCACATAGAGGATGTACTGCGTCATGTGAGCGCTGGCGAGGTAGCCGGCGCCGAGAGTCCCTAATGGCCAGTCCGAAGCCAGCCAGAAAACGAACAGACCGCCGATGAAGAAGAACGTCTGTCGGGTGGACTGCCCCTCGACGGCTCGATTGCGTCGAATCGTCAGGGCATAACCAATCGCCAACACCGCTACCAGGAGCCAAATGCCCGGATAGGCGCGGAACGTCCATGACCACGGTTCGGTCAGGGTTGTACACCACCACGAAATGCTCACTTGGCCTCCTCGAGAAAGGCGATTATCGCCTCGACCTGTGCTTCACTCAAGGAAAACGCCGGCATTATCGCCTGATAGCCGGCGACCACCTGGGCGGACGGGTCCGACAGGGACGATCGAACATAGCCTGAATCGAACACCTCAGTGGATCCATCCGTTAGGTCGCGGGTAGTTCCCCAGGCATTTTCCCAGTTGGGGCCGACGCCGCTTTGACCTGAATGACAGGACGTACATCCGAGATCCTGAGTTAGTCGTTGCCCTTCCGTCGCCTTTGCGGATAGACCTGTCCCCGTCCCGCAGGAAGCCAGGAAGATGGCCGCGAGGACAGCTGCCATTGTGCCCATCCTCATCATGGCAGCAACTCCGAGTAGGGCCGAACCGGAGCTTCGATTTCGACCAGACCGGCCTCTTCGAACTCGAGAATGATGTTCACTGTGTCGCCGGCCTGCAGATCAGCGACATCGAGGAGCATGATGTGCAACCCGCCCGGCTGGAACACAACAACCTCTCCCCCGCCGACATCCACAAAGGCCATCGCCTCCATTTGCATTGTTTCCGCTTCACTGAATGACCTGTGAATCTCCGCCTCGGCGACATCGGCACGTACTCCAATCAGGCGGTCTCCGGTCTCGGAGGTGTTTTCGATCTCAAAATAGGCTGCGGTCACCGGCCCAGCCGGCTCCGCTACAACCGCCCCCCGCACAGACATCCCGGACGCCGAACTGCAGGCAGTCAACATAAGCAGCGACACAGGCAAAACTCTCCTACCCATCATGCGTCAACTCGGTCGAGGAGGATCGGCAGGTCATGCATCCAGGTACTCTGCCGGGTGCCGAACGGGTAGACGCTGTATCCCTTGCCGTTCGGCGAATAGACCAGTACCTGACCTGCGTGCCCCATGGTGTAGCTCTCGCCTTCTCCCTCACGAACGGCTATCGGCACGCCGGCCGCCAGCTGCGCCTGTTCAAGTTCCTCCTGCGTGCCGGTCAAAGCTACGAACTCGTCATTGAAGGCACCAACGAAGGACTCGAGAGCCTCAGCCGTATCGCGATCCGGATCGACCGTCACGAAGACTACGGTCGCGTTGCGTCTGACTTCTGGGAGGCGTTCGAAAACCTCGGCGAGTTGAGCTAGGTGAACGGGGCAGACGTCCGGACAATTGGTATACCCGAAGTAGAGAAGCGTGAGTCGGCCGTCCGTCTTCGAAGCAAAGTCGTACGGTGCACCATTCGTGTCGGTCAAGGTGAACGCCGGCTTTGATACCGAACGCTCCAGTAGCACACCCTCCAGCAGTCCGGCCTCCGGAACGGCGGCCCCCCGACAACCGGACGAGACGATCAAAACCATAAGCAGCACGCTTGTTGAAAGCCTGAAGGGCATTTGAGAATCTCGAGACATTTTGGCGACCAGGCACAGTACCAGTCCCCTGCCCGCCGGCATCAGTCAGCGGGTGCCAGGAATGTTTGCTGCAGCGTAGGTGTTGGTTTCGATCGGAAGGGTGATTAGTATACCCCCCGGGGTACCGGGGAATACTCCTCAAGACGCTAGCAAATGGAGATCCGACGATGCCAACTGTCGAACTGACCAAAGACAACTTCGAAGAGACGATCCTCAACAACGATGTTGTGTTCGTTGACTTCTGGGCCGAGTGGTGTGGGCCGTGCCGCATGTTTGCCCCTACATTCGAGGCCGCAGCCGAGAAGCACGAGAATATCGTTTTCGGCAAGGGCGACACCGAGGCACAGCAGGAACTCGCCGGCTACTTCCAGATTCGTTCGATCCCGACGTTGATGGTCTTCCGTGAGAAGGTGGTCCTGTTCTCGCAACCGGGAGCACTCCCCGCCCCTGCTTTCGACGATTTGATCGACCAGGTCATGGCCGTCGACATGGACGAAGTTCACAAGACGGTCGCCGAGCAAAAGGACGAGGAAGAAGCCGAAGTCACCGCCTGATTCAACAGCAGACCACTACAGAACGGCCCCGGATTTACCGGGGTCGTTCTGTGTGCAGGCTGTCGACTGAGGAGTCGACATGTGGCGATTTCTACGCTCGAACAGCAGCCCCTGCCAAACTCTGAGGAAGCTTCGGTTCAGGTTTGTTGATGATTGCCCGAACGCCTCCGTCCTCGATCACTCGAATGCTGATGTGGTCGCACTCGGTGCACACTGCTCTCTGGAGACCGGCTCCGACGCCGTGAACTCGAAAGCGATGCTGATGCTGACTCTTGTGTTTCTTCATTTTGCCCTGCACCTTTGTGGTTCGCCTACTTATGATGTCGACAAATGAGGTCCGATTCTGGAGAGTCATCCTCACTTCGCAAGGTATAGCTAGTCACTTGCCGAGACGGCGATGGATGATGGCGCCAAGTCGAAACCGGTAGGCTGGACCGTATGGATCTCTATTCACGCGTCAATATCCTCGACGGCCGCGCCGTCAGGCTCCCCCATGGAGACGTACACGAAGCGATCGCCCTGGACTCCGATCCTCTGGCTCGGGCAAGGGGATGGGTTGAAAAGGGAGCTGCGCGAATCCAGATAGTCGATCTCGACGCAGCTGCATACGGCGACTACCGCAATCGTCCTTTGATCAAGGACATCATCGGTGCGCTGGACATCCCGGTCCAGGTAGCCGGAGGCGTACGATCACCCCAGGAAGTCTCGGCCCTCATCGAGGCCGGAGCGTGGAGGGTAGTCATGGGCACGGCTGCCATCGAAGGGCAGGTAATGGCCTGGGATCTCTTCCGAACCTTCCCTGGGAAGATCGCCATCAGCCTCGACGTGTTGCCTGATGAGGAGTTGCTCGTGCGCGGGTGGACCGCGCATTCGGGCCGCTTCCTGGAGGAGGTGCTGATTGAGATGTCGTCCGGTGGGGCCGCGGCCTACCTGGTGTCAGAGGCAGGTCGGGACGCTCTTGAGGAGCCGCCCAACTTCGGTGTGCTACGGCGGGCGCTGGCGATTGTAGATGAGCCTGTGATCGCGGCCGGCGGAGCCCGTGACCTTCAAGATCTGAGCGAGCTCTACAACCTGGAAGTCGATGGCAAACGGCTGGGCGGAGTGATCGTTGGTCGTGAAGTGACTGCCGGACGTTTCACGATGGAAGAGGCGGCCGAGGCGCTTCACGACGACTGAGACCCGCCCGGCGCCTGGCGGTCGATCGGATCAGTGCCCAGTAGCCCACAAGGCTTACGGCGGCGAAAGCAAACCATTGAACCGCGTAGGACAGATGTGGGCCCTCTGTTATCTCCGGTAGGCCCTCAACGATCGGCAGCGCCGACTCCCCTGCGAACAGGTGAGTGAGTTCCAGATAGAACATTTCCAGCTCGCCTGTTGTCGCCGCGTTGAGACCGAGGAGATCGACTCTTGCGACTATTCCGGCATTCGGCACTACAGGATCTGCTGCGTTCTCGAGGGGATACCGAGTGTACCCGGAAATGTTCGTCTCACCGGCGGGAGGCGCCGCTTCATGAACTGGAGGCGAGTCCATTTCGAGCGGTATCCAGCCGCGATTGACGATGATTGCCGAGTCATCGTCGAAATAGAACGGGGTGAGAACGTCGAATCCGGGACGGCCGAGGTTGACCTGGCTACGTAGGAGTATCTCCTCGTCGGGTCGGAACTCGCCTGTGATGTTGAGGCGGGTGTATTCGGGCGGTGGCGTGGTAGACGCCGAGATCCATTCGGTCGGTTCGTCGCTCAGCCGTTGCTCAATGAGGGCGTTCTGAGCTTGCCGATCATCGAGCCGCGATACCTGCCATCGGCCGAGCAGAAGGAACCCAGAGACGATCGCAAGAACGCCGACGTGTAGCACCACCCAGGCCGGCTTCCGCAGGAAGGCGTACATGCTATCGGCCGCCGAACGCGACCCCGCCTGACCGGCGGGG
>CBDTUP010000215.1:0-5137 GCA_965363685.1 uncultured bacterium
GCTGGGTAGTCAAAAAGAGGCTCGTGACGCCACAGCGGTCGATGATGCTCCGTACGGCGGTGGTGCAGGAATGGTGATGATGATCGACCCGTTGGCCAAGGCTCTCGAGCCGCTTGCGGACACGACCAGGGTGTTGATGACGCCGGTCGGGGCGCGGTTGGACCAGGCGACGCTCGACCGATTCGCGGGGATGGATCATTTGACCCTGGTCTGTGGTCGGTATGAGGGAATTGACGAGCGTGTGGTTGAGCACTTCATCGATGAAGAGGTTTCTGTAGGGGATTTCGTACTTCCAGGGGGTGAAGCAGCGGCCCTGTCGATAATTGAGGGCGTTGCCCGTTTGCTGCCGGGTGTGCTCGGCAACGATCAGTCGACGGAGGACGAGTCGTTTCGGGACTCATTGCTTGGAGAGCCCCACTACACCCGGCCGGCGGTATACCGGGGATGGGAGGTGCCTGAGGTGTTGCTTTCGGGGGATCATGCTCGAATCGAGGCCTGGAAGGCCGAGCAGCGACTCGAACGCACGAAGGAGCGGCGCCCGGACCTACTCGACTAGCCCACCTTGGCGTCACGGGCCGGGTCGGTATACAATGCCTGGCCGCCGCGCGGTCGTCCGGCGCGTCCCAAGGAGTTTCCTAATGAACAAACTTGACCAGGTTGAGAGCGCGTATCTACGCGACGACATCCCCGAGTTCAAAGCCGGCGATACCGTTCGCGTGCACGTTCGTGTGGTCGAGGGCGGCCGTGAGCGTGTGCAGGCATTCGAAGGCGTTGTGATTGCACGCGACGGCGGTGGCCTGCGCGCAACCTTCACTGTGCGGAAGATGAGTTTCGGTGTAGGCGTGGAGCGCGTCTTCCCGGTGCATGCACCGATCATCCAGAAGATCGAGGTACTGAGGCGCGGAGACGTTCGCCGCGCGAAGCTCTACTACCTGCGTGATCGGGTCGGCAAAGCTGCCCGAATCAAAGAGCAGCGTTAGTGCCCGCCCTTCCGGTTAACGCCGGAGATGAGGGCTCACGGTGACCGAGGACGGCGATCCGGTGTCCGGCGATAGCCGTGCCGACCGGTCGTCGGTCGACCCCTTTGATGCCGATCCTTTTGCTGATGCCCCGCAACCTCTTGCCAATCTCGATGCTCAACCGCTAGCGCAGCGGTCCGGAGGCAAACACAAGAGGAAGGGCGGGCTCGTTTCCTTCCTGGTCGAATTGCCGATCTTGATCGTCATTGCCTTGGTGGTGGCCGTACTCATCAAGACATTCTTCGTGCAGGCGTTCTTCATTCCATCCGGTTCGATGATTCCGACTCTCGAGGTGGATGATCGGGTCATGGTCAACAAACTCAGCTATGCGTTCGGGGATCCCGAGCGCGGAGACATCGTCGTATTCGATTCACCATTCGCGGCCGCTGGCAACGACGAGTCGTTCATTGCCGCAGGTTGGCGGGCGGTCAAGGAATCTCTCGGTATTCAGACAGCTCTCGTACCGGACGATCTGATCAAGCGGGTGGTGGCGCTGCCGGGCGAAACGATTGAGATCCGCAACAACAGCGTCCTCATAGACGGAACAATTCTTGATGAGCCCTACCTCTCGCCCGGCGTGATCATGCAGGACTTCGGTCCCCAGACGATCCCAGACGGAATGGTGTTTGTCATGGGCGACAATCGGGGTTCCAGCCACGACAGCCGCAAGTTTGGGGCCATTCCCCAGGAAACGATCGTCGGTCGGGCTTTCGTGCTCCTCTGGCCTTTTGGTCGTTTCGGTTCGCTCTGACGAATCCGTCACTACCGCCCGGTACAACCCCTATGTGGGGGTATGATCGTGACCCCCGGCACACAGAGGAGTCTGTGAATGCACGAAGAAGATCTCGAAAGATACGAAACCGAAGCTGAACTCCAGATCTACAAGGAGTATCGGGACGTGCTTCCGATGTTTCGATTCGTCGTCGAGACCGAGCGTCGCTTCTACCTTGCCAATGAAGTCAACGTCACGAAGCAGGAGTCGAACGGTTCGATCTTTTTCGAGATTCAACTCGAGGATGCGTGGGTGTGGGATATGTACCGACCGGCGCGCTTTCTCCAAAAAGTGCGCGTTATGACGTTCAGGGACGTCAACATCGAAGAACTGGAACCGGGGGTTCAGATCTGAGCCGCGAGGAGGTGGGGCGCCTCGGTGAACAGATCGCTGCGCTCTTTCTTCAGCGCCGCGGTATCACCATCGTTGACCGCAATGTTCGGGTGGGGCGCGGCGAACTGGATCTCCTGGTCCTGGACGCGGGTCGTCGGGTAGTTGTTGAGGTGAAGACCATCAACGCCCGCCAGCCCGCACAGAACGCCGAGGATGCCTTTACCGAGGAGAAGGCTGCCACCGTCGCCCGGCTTGCCGGCAGATTGCGTCCGCGGGCGCGACGGATCGATCTGATTGCAGTCTCGCTGAGTGAGGCCGGAGCGGGTATCCGCTGGTTGAGAGACGTGGCCTAGGAGACTCTTCCGTGCCGGCGACGGCGCTCTTTGAACCAGCACCCGCGATGCCAGTGACGGCGTAGGTCGGGAGCTTCCATTGGAACAACAACGACGTGAAAGGTGGCCGGTGCAATCGTGCCGTTGCAGCCTGGACAGAGGTACTGCTTGCGCGTTGCATAGGGCTGAACGGGGATAACGGCTTCGTTCATCCGAAGGCAGCCCAGAGGACGAGTGCCAGCGTCACTGTGATCGCCACCGCGACGAGGGCGATGTCGAGCGGAGTTGTGCTTCTGTCGCGGAAAGGATTGAAACCCATTGAGCAGACATGGTATGCACGCGGCCCGATCGGGATGAAACCTTTCACCGATCTTGGATAGGCTGTTGTGATGTTCATCGAGACCATCGACATCGGTCCGGTCCGGCGGCTCACGCTCAACCGGCCGGAAACGAAAAACGCCATTCCGCCCCAAGGATGGTCGGCGCTGGCAGGTGCGTTTGAGGCGTTTGAGGTGTCGAGCCAACGTGTACTCGTAGTCACAGGCGCGGAGGGCGACTTTTGTTCCGGAGCTGATCTCGGGAGTGGCGAAACAGAAGTGGTGACATCGGCCGCAGGGCGGGCCGATCGGATGAAACTCGTCGGCCGGGCGGCCCTGGCACTGCATCGCCTGAGTAAACCGACGATCGCGGCGGTGGATGGTGTAGCGGCTGGTGCCGGAATGAACCTTGCGTTGGGATGTGATCTTGTTCTCGCCAGCGAGCGTGCCCGTTTCAGCGAGATCTTCGTTCGGCGTGGGCTCACGGTTGACTTCGGCGGAACGTGGATTCTTCCTCGACTGATCGGAATCCAGCGGGCCAAAGAGCTCATCTTGAGCGGACGCATCGTCGAGGCTGTTGAGGCCAAGGAGATCGGTCTCGTTCTCGATATCGTCGGGCATGCGGAACTCGCCGATGCCGCCCAGAATCTCGCCGAGCAACTGGCCACCTCCGCCCCCATTCCTCAAATGCTCGCCAAGCAGACGCTGAACCGATCATTCGAGCTCAGTCTCGAGGAAGCAATCGAGGAAGAGAATCAGGCGCAGGCCATTTGCTTCGGAACCCAGGACGTTGCCGAGGGGATTGCTTCGTTTCTGGCGAAGCGATTGCCCGAATTCGAGGGCCGATAGCCCGACCCCGACGGTCAGTCTTCGTCGACGTGGCCGGGAGCGCGGGGAATCTGCGCGAAGGCGAGCTGCCGGGCATCGACGATTTCATTCGCTATCTGGTCCAGGCTGTCCATCAACCACAGCGAGGCTGCTTCGCCTTCGCGGTAATCGGCCTTCGCCATCCCTTGTATCCGGCCCTGCTCCTGCAGTCGTTTGACCTGCGGGAAGTTGTTGATGGGATCGGTGGTGTAGACGCCGAGTGTCTTGCCACCGTTCTGATTGAGGATCGAAAAGACCGGCACGTCGCTGGGTCCGTCGGCGATGTAGATCATGTGGCGGAACGGAACCCGCCTTTGTTCTTCCGACATCCGGGAGTTGACATCGATCTGCGGATTCTTGTTGACGCCTTTGTTGATCTCAAAGATTGCCTTGGTCTTTCCCGTATTGTCGAGCGTGTAGGCCAGACGCGTGATCTGACCGGCTGCCTCACTGATGTCGAGTCGATCGAGGTAGCCCGGAGGTGCCGGTGTCTCGATGAAGTCGTTCGCCCAGGTTCCGTCAATGTGAGAAGCGATGCTGCTGCCCTCGATCATTGATCGGATGCCGGTTGAGACGACGTAATGCTCGACGGAAATCCCTTCCTTTGCGTAGGCAGGGATGGAGGCGACATGAGCGCGGGTAGCTTCGAAGAACTCCGGTATCCCGGGGGAAACCTCGATCTCCTTGCCGATCTCATGCAGCTTCGACCGGTTGAGGTTGGCGAACAATCCCTCGTCGACATAGGTGAGCACATGGTTGAGATATGCCGTGTCGCGGGCGATCGTGATGCCCTTTGACCGGTAGTAGTCGACAAGTCCGTCGACTTCTCTCCAGAACTCGCGACCATCGACGCCGTAGGTGTCGAACAAGGGATCCTGCTGGTTGCCGGGAATGAGAGTTCGGTCGTAGTCCCAGATGAAAGCGACGACTGTCTGGGTGTAGAGGGGAGGAGGCATGGCTACGGAACTTCAGGCCGTCCGAACTGTACGCTTCCTCCGTCGAACCACCAGGGTTGTATCGAAACCGCTGTGCCTCTGAGTTGACTGTGGGCCTTTCCCATTCGCGATGCGTGGACCAACAAGCGGACCGTCCAGTCCTCGGACATCATTCGCCGGAAACCGGGAACGTAGTCGGCGGGGTCAGCGTCGTGGGGTAGAACGCACTCGATCGTGCGGGCAGATCTGGCAATGACCGTGGGCGTGGATGGCGCTTCGTGGATCGATTCGCCGAGAAACAGCCTGTTCCAGGTCATCAAGTCGGCGACCTCACCAGACCAGATATACGCGTCGAGGCAGGCCTCTGCAACTTCGTCGATGTCTGTGAGTTCTCTAGTCAGGGCCAGGGCCACGTGTCCGTCCTCGATCGATAACTTACATCAGTGTAATTCGCTCATGGTCGGATCACGTTGAAATCGGTGGGATCGTCTGCCTGCACCTGCGCATCTAGGCTCAACCCATCTCTTGAATGGAAGGTGCGTCATGGAGTATCGGCGACTGG
>CBDTUP010000216.1:0-5134 GCA_965363685.1 uncultured bacterium
CTCACCGGACTCGCTTCCGACCTGTACCTCGCCGTGTGGAATCGAGGAGATGACACCGCGCTCGCGTTGACCGGCGATCCCACCGTCCTGGAAGCCTGGCGTGCGCGCCACCGGTCACGGTGGCCGCGAACCCGGGAAGAAGACGAGGCCAGGGCGCAGGCCGCTCGATGACGAGATCGTACGGACAATCCCCGAGGATCTCCGTGCCTTTCAGCGCGAGTCGACGGCCGCCACCGTCCCGTCGTCCAGGAGGGCGATGACACACCGCACTCGAGCACAACCCGACGGTCATTGGAGAGGCGTGTTTACTTCACTGCTTGCCGTCCTGTTCTTGGTGACAGCCTGCAGCAGCCCTGAGACGCTGCCAACGATCGAGGCATCTGCACCGGCGCCGACCACGACGAGCGCTCCGACGACGACCGCAAGTCCGGAGTCCGCCCCGGCCGAATGCGTCGCGTCCCTCGTCCCGGGGTTGTCCGCGATCCCGTGCGAGGGGGTGGTCTATGATCTCGCCGTCCCAGACGAATGCTTCTCCCGGTCCTGCGGCCTCATCGTCGACTTCCACCCGTTGGGCCTCACCGGCGAGCAGACGGACGCATATACGAACATGAGGGCCCTCGGCAACGCTGCCGGCTACGTCGTCGTGCAGCCCAACAGCCCAGGAGGGGCGCTTGCTGCAGGCAGGGACCGGATCTTCCTCGACGCACTCATCGCCGCCCTCGACATCGACGCGTCCCGGGTGCACGTGGGAGGCGCATCCCTCGGCGGGTTCCAGACGTGGCACTTCGTGTGCGACCACGCCGACCTGATCGCTTCGGCAGCACCCCACGCTTCCGGCGCCGGGCTGGTGCGCGGCGATTCCTGTGACTTCGACGAGAACCGGTCACCCGCAGAACAGGTCGACATTCTCATGCTGCACGGCCGAAGCGACTCCATCGTTCAGTTCTCACGCGGGATCACCCAACTCGAGTTGGTGATCGGGAGTTGGGACATGACCGCCAGCGAGGTCCTCGCCGACGAACCGGCCTACCAGTGGACTCGTTGGACCAACGAGCAAGGAACCGTCCTGGAGTTCGTCGAGTTCGACTGGACGACGCCAACGGGACAGGGCCACTGCTATCCGGGTGGCGTGGGGAGCGGCGGATGCGGGATCGACACGCCCATCCACTACGGCGAAGCCGCTCTCGACTTCTATGTCGCCCACCCGAAGGACGGGTAGCAGAGGTTCCTAGGAGCCGTCCGTCCACTCCCGGACTTCAGCACCACCCGGTTTGTGACGCGCGACGTAGACCACCCTCCAACCAGGAGGCCGCCCCGGAGGGCGGCCCTGAACTGGTGTTTTCTAGTCGGGACGGCGGGATTTGAACCCGCGACCTCAGCGTCCCGAACGCTGCGCGCTGCCAAGCTGCGCCACGTCCCGATTTGTGGACGGAATCATACCCGGTTCAGGAACGATGAAACCCGGTCTCTATCCGGATGCGGTCGATCCTGAGTTTGTCCATCCGTTCGACGGTGAAGCGGACTCCATCGAGTTCAGCCGTCGCCCCGTCGTCAGGGATGTCACCAGATAGAAACATGAACAGCCCACCGATGGTCGCATAAGGCCCCTCGGGAAGCTCCACCGAGATGATCTCTGCCACATCCTCGACGGGTATTCGCCCATCTGCCAGCCATGTGCGGTTGTCTATCGAGACCGTTTCGGGCACCACCGGGTCGTACTCATCCTGAAGCTCACCGACGAGTTCGGCCACCAGGTCCTTGATCGTCACGATTCCGTCGACCCCGCCGTGTTCGTCGAGAACGACCGCGAACCCGAGGCGTTCGCGACGCATCTGCTGGAAGACGTCCAGAACCGGTGTGCTCTCCGGCACGTAGTGAGGCTCGCGCAACAACCGGCGGAGACGGTGTGGGGGCAGGTTGTCGGCCGATCGCAGGAGATCCTTTGCGTAGAACACTCCGAGTATGTGATCGAGGCTGCCGTCCTCATCAACCACCGGATAGCGCGAATGGCCCGTGGTTATGACTGCGGAGCGGATGCCTTCTGGCGTCAGTGGCGCGGTCAGCGGGACTATGTCGACCCTCGGGGTCATGACTTCCCGCACGGGCCGGTCCGCCAAGCTGAATACTGAGTCGATGATCTCGCGCTCGGCTGAGTCGATCTGGCCGGCTGCCTCGCCGAGCTTGGCCATTGCCATGATGTCCTCTTCGGTCACGGGACTGACTCGCATGTCTGTGGCGCGGAAGATTCGCAGTATCGCTCGACCGATGCCGACGAAGATCCTCGTGATGGGCGAGATCGTTCTGGTCAGAAACCAGATTGGTCGCGCCACCACCAATGCGAACTGATCGGGATACCGGGCGGCCAGTGTCTTGGGTGTGATTTCGCCGACGATGAGGATCAATGCCGTGAACAACAGAGTGGATGCCCACGGTCCCCATGCAGTTCCGGCGTCGGACCCATAGGTGTCGGCGATGAGCTTGATGGCGAGTGTGGTGGCCACCGACGCCCCCAGGATGTTGACGAAGTTGTTGGCGACCAGGATTGTTCCGAGGGTCCTTTCGGGATCTCCGGTCAATCTGCCGAGGTATCGGCCACTCCGGTGCTTGTCCTCCAACTGGTGCACTCTCTCGCGCGGAATCGCGATCAGCGCGGTCTCCGATCCGGACAGGAAACCGGAAGCGGTGATGCAGAACCCCAGAATGGCGAGGAGGATGAGAGTGGACATGCTGTCACGTCGGGGTCAGGCCCCGCGAGCCGCTAGCTGGCGGCTTCGACGCCCTGCACCCGGTCCAACGTCGCCCGCAGGCCTTGCGCTGTGATCGGCTTCGTCAACCAGGCATGAGCGGAGGCCCTCTTCGCCAAGAAGGCGTCGGCAGCCCGATCGAGCAGCAGAACCAGGGGAGTGTCGGCGATGTTGGCGCTACGAATGGCGCGTGCCACGGCCATGCCGCCCATACTCCCGATCTGCATATCGATGATGATCACATCCGGCTCGAAGTCGATGACTTCGTCCAATGCGGTACGCGGATCCTCGACCTCACGTACTTCGGTTCCTGAATCGCTGAGAGCGGCGGCTATCTGGTTCTGTACCCAGGAGGCGTCCGCAACGAGCAGCACTTTCGACATATCGGGAACTGTAGTCGGAGCGAGGTTGGGCGGCAGCATCGGAAGTGGCGAGATGGCGGCACGCGGTATTGACTCATGGGACCACGTTCTGAGTACGATGTCGTGATGCTTCGCCGCTTCTCGTTCGTTCTGCTTCTGCTTGCCGCGTTCGGCGCTGCGTTGCCTGTCGCTGCGCAGGATGGCGATGCACCGGTCGACATCATCGAGATCAAGGGTCCACTCGACGGCTTGGGAATCGGCTACGTCATAGATGAGATCGAGGCGTCCGCTGCGGATGGAGCTCAGGCGGTAATCATCCAGATCGACTCCCCGGGTGCGCTGACGGACGAGGTCGATGATCTCATCGACCTGGTCCGCAACCCTCCGCTGCCTATCGCGACCTGGGTCGGACCGGCACCCGCCCGAGCCTACGGCGGGGCTCTGCAGCTCTTTCTCGCCGCACCGGTCCGGATGGCTGCCGTTGGGACTGAAATCGGCTACCTCAGTCCACTGGTTGCCGGAACCCGGGGCGGGCTTGAAATCCACGCGGGTATCACACCCGAGGACATCGAGACGCTGAAGGACACGTTTGAAGTCAGTGCGCCACTTGTCGGTCTCATTGATGCGACACCACCGGCCGACCGCCAGGCAGTAGCGGCACTGGATGGGGCGGCGTTTGTCGTGGGAGGCGAAACGATCTCGCTTTCAACCGTCCGTGAAGTGGAGGTGGACGGGGACACCATCACCACCACCGTGCCGGTGCGATTCCGCCAACCGGGCGTCGTTACTCGTACGGCAAGGACGGCCCTGGCCCCGGAGGCAACATTCTTCTTTCTGATCGCCGGCCTGACCATTGTCGCGTTTGAGTTTTATGCAGTCGGACCTGGAGTTGCGGCCGTAGTCGCCACAGCCTCTCTGTTGATGGCCGGATACGGCCTCGTCAATCTCCCGCTGCGCTGGTGGGGGCTGATTCTGGTGTTGCTCGGGATGTGGCTATTCAACGTCGATTATCAACGTGGGCGCTTCGGGGTGCTCAGCGCTCTCGGCGCCGTTGGTCTGCTGACCGGTGGATTCACGCTGACCGACGGATCTCCCCAAGTCGTCCCGAATGCCTGGGGAGTTGTTTTCGCCGTTGCCGGAATCTGGTTGTTCTATCAGTTCGCCATGCCGACCGTTGCCCGGGCGAGGTTCTCCACCCCAACAATTGGACGTGAACACATGATCGGCCGTTCGGGAGTAGCCGGGTCGGCCTTCGATCCCGATGGAGTGGTCATCGTCGAAGAGGCACGCTGGAGCGCGACGGCCCATCGAGAGGCCGGTATTGAAGAGGGCGATGAGGTAGTCGTCGTCGCAATCGATGGACTGTTCCTCGAGGTAGAGAAGTCGGAGTAGGTTTGGGTTGATCTGCTGCCGGATCTGTGTTCCTCTCCCGCCTTGGCGGGGGAGGTGGCGGCAAGCTGATGCTTGCCGGCGGTGGGGGCACCGCTACAGCCCAAACTGACTGCCCACCTCGCCTCGAGGACTCGGCACTCCCCCCACCAATCGGCGGTGGGAGAACACAGGTTGGCGCTGGGGAGTCACGATGCTGTCGGCTACTGCTCGCTCCGAAGTCGCGAAAATCTCCCGTACGTGAGCCAAATATTTCCTGGTCACGTCAATGACCCGCTGGTAGGTTGACGCTCCGAACCCCGGTCTGGAGGAAGGAGCTGAGGTGAGCGACTGGCAGTCTGCTGCGCTCTGCAGAGGCAATCATTCGCACTTGTTTTTCCCGCCCAGCACGTTTGAACGCAAGGACGAACGTGAGCGGCGAGAAGCAAGGGCGAAGGCGATCTGTCAGGTTTGTCCGGTTGTCGGCGAATGTCTGAACTATGCAGTTCGAATTCGCGAACCGTACGGCATTTGGGGAGGACTCACCGAACCCGATCGACGTTCTGTAGCGGTCTAGCCGCTTCGAACGGTTCGAACATCACCGTCCCGCTCCGTGACGCCGTTGGCGTCCATCCATTCGAGGAGCGGGACGGCGTATTT
>CBDTUP010000217.1:0-5130 GCA_965363685.1 uncultured bacterium
GAGTACAGTCTTCGCGGTCAAGATGCTCGACGAAAAAGGCGATGGCGAGTCGCGTCACGGTCGCCTCGCCATCGGCATCCTCATCATGCAGGACCTGATTGCGGTCCTCTTTCTCACCGCCTCGGGCGGCAAGGCTCCGTCGGTTTGGGCACTCGCCCTGCTCGGGTTTCTGGTCATCAAATCGCTGATCTTCATCGTTCTCGACCGTTCCGGACACGGCGAGTTGTTGGTGCTGTTGGGCTTGTTGTTGCCGACCGCCGCTGTCGCGCTCTTCGCGGGCGTCGGTCTCAAGCCCGATCTCGGAGCGCTGCTCCTGGGGGTGCTGTTGTCGACGCACCCCAAGGCGGGGGAACTCTCGAAAACCCTGCTTTCCTTCAAGGACCTCTTTTTAGTCGGCTTCTTCCTGACCATCGGCCTCTCCGGTCTGCCCTCCCCGGCGGGATTCGGCATCGCTGCGGTCTTCATCGTTCTTCTGCCGATCAAGGTCGCACTCTTTTATCTCCTCCTGACCCGATTCCGGCTGCGTGCTCGAACGGCGACGGTCACGTCGCTGACTCTCGCCAACTACAGCGAGTTCGGCCTGATCGTCGGCGCCGTCGGCGTCAAGGCAGGATGGATCTCGGGCGACTGGCTGGTCATTCTTGCGATCGCACTGTCGCTTTCGTTCGTGGTGGCGTCTCCTCTCAATCTTCACGCCCAGAGTCTCTTCGAGCGCATGCGCAGCCGGCTCGCTCTGTTCGAAACTGAAACGCGTCTCACGGAGGATCAGAAGGTCAGCGTCGGCGACGCGGAGTTCGTAATTGTCGGCATGGGACGGGTGGGCACCGCTGCCTTCGAGGAAATCTCCCGGCGGAGCGGCAGCAACGTGATCGGGCTCGATTTCGATGCCGAGGTCGCCCGACAACACCGCGAGGCAGGTCGGGCCGTGGCCTTCGCCGATGGGACCGACCTGGAATTCTGGGTGGAGCGACTCGAGCGCAGAGAACGAATCAAGGTCTTGATTCTCGCGACTGGCAGCCACATTGCCAACCTCAACGTGGTCGCACAGGCGAGAGATTGGCGCTACAAGGGGATCATCGCCGCAACCGCCCGCCATCTCGACGAGGTCGAGGAGCTCCGGAAGGCCGGAGCCGACTGCGCCCTCGATTTCATGGCCGAGGCGGGCACGGGCCTGGCCGAGCACGCCTACGAGACCTACAAATCAGCGTCTGGCTGACGCGCAGCACATCCATCGCGAAGCTGCTTGACGACACGGTCGTCGAGCTCGATCCGGATCGGCTCGGGCTCGATGTTGTTCCCCGAGACGGTCAGCTCGAAGAACTCCGGGCGGAAGTCGGGTCGGGCCATCGGCCTGCACAGGACGTCGTCGTACGGAATCCACGTGAAGGTCCGTGCGGTGACGATGCGGCGCCTGACGTCCGGCGCGGCGAACCAGATGACCGGCCGGCTCTCGTTGAGATCGACCGGAACACGCTCTCCCGGACCGATCAGCGACATCGCCGTCTGATCGAGCCGACGCGTCGTATCCCCGCCGGGCGCCGCCAGGATCAGAGAGATCCAGGCTCCTTGTGAATCGACGTCCCAGATCAGTGGTTCGCCGAGAACCGTGGCCGGCGCCGGAGTCCATGCCTTCCGTTTCTTCTTTCCCTTGCCAGTCGTCGCGTCAAAACCACTGCCCCACGGGAGAAGCCAATCGTCGTTGTCGTCCGCCGAGAGGTCCTCCATGTTCAGCACCCCGGTGATCATGACGTCCTTCGTCGGCTCGGTGTCCGCGGCGACGAAGACACGGCGTCGGGTCGCATCTTCCCCCGCGACCCCCGGAATCGGCTCCGTGGCCTCCCCGAGCAATTCCTCGGTGACCAGGTGACTGACCCACAGTTCCAGCTCACCGTCAGTGGATGCGCGGTCGCCGAAATTCTCGATCCTCACCGTGACGGTCCAGCCGTCCTCTTCGAGATCCGCATCGAGGATCTCCAGCCAAACATGCACGTCAAGGGAAGGAGTGTCCTCCTCTCCTTGAATCTTGAGCGCCAGCTCGTTCACCAACTCGGAATCGAGCGCTTCCTCGACCGTCGCCTCTTTCTCGTCCGACATCTCGTCGCCCTCATACTCCGGCAACAGTTCGAACTCCACGCCCACGACCTCGACCAAATCTCCGTTTTTGTCGTAGCGCAGCCCGATCGGTGGCGGGAGGCCCTTCTCCGGATCGCCTGGAGTGAAGTCCTCCGGGATCTTCCGTTCCGATCGCTGGTGACTCCGGAACTCGATCAACTCTTCGACGAGCCGGTGTGCATTGGCTAGGACCTGCCTTCCCTTTTTGCCGCGGCGACCGAGGGTCCGCCACTTGGGCGAACCGGAAACGAAAAGCTCGTCGACCCGCGGATCGAACACGAAGGGCCCTGCTTTCGTCATCATGAGGCTTCCAACAGAACGCTCCGCGTGCTGTGCAGGCGCCTGCTCCCGAGCTTCGCAGACCTTCAGCATGAGGAAGAGGCTCTGAACGATCATCCTGTAGTTGTTCCACCGGTCGTAGCCCAGCGAATCAGGATCCCGGCCGAACCCCGTATGGAATCCATGCCCCCACCGGGTTGAGTATCCGTGGTGCGCTTCCCAGTCGGACACGAAGTGCAGGAACTGACCCAGCTTCACGAGCTGGACCCCGCGGTCCTTCTCCGCCAGGACACGCTCCCAGAGCGTGTTGAACCGTTCCTCGTTGCCGCCGAACGCGTGCCAGTCAATCTTGCTCTGCCGGCTCAAGGGATGTTTCTCCGATGTGGTGGTCCGGTTCTTGTCGATGAGGTAGTTTGCGCTGGCGATGAGATGTGCCTCGTCCCAGTCGAAGCACGCCTCGAGCGCGATGCCGAAGTGCAGGTAGTAGTGGGTATCGCCGCCATAGCCGAATGCCTGGGTCGAGGTGACCATCAGCAGCACCGCCGCGACGAGGCACAGTCGACTCGATCGACACAGTGCGGCCACGGTCCGCAGTCTCACGGTCCCGTTCCGTTTGAGGCCCGAAGGGCCCGATCGACCTGAGCCGGAAGCTTGGATATTGACCATCGGCATCTCCTCCCCAACGTGTTCCCCGCGTTCTCCATGCTCACTGGGTACATCCGGCAGACGGGCGGATTCGTTGCTCGTCAAATCAAAACCGGTATCCGAGCATTGTACTGAGCCCGCTTCGGTCTTCGCCGTACGTATACGAAAGGGTCAACTCCATGTGGTTGCCTATTTCTTTGTAGAGGCCGATGCGCCCGGCCCATTCTGCTGTTTCCACGCCTATGTTGAAATCCAGACTTTGCCCGTTCCCAAGGTCAATTGATCCCTCCATCGTGTTCTCAATATCGAGGTATTCAACGCCAACAAGTATCCGCAGACGCCAGTTGGGAATGTAATAACCAACCTGCGGGGTCAAGGTAGCGGTCGTGGACTCGGTGTTCGCGTCTTCAGTTACCGATACAAAATAGGTAGCCGTTATGCTGCCGAAGAAATTCTTGTACCCCATAGCGGCGGTGGCGCCGACACCCAGCGTCGCGGTATCTACCTTGATGGTCTCTTCAATAACTGGCGGCAGCCCGATCAACTGACCAAGATCGGTCGTCCTGATAAACAGATTCCCGTCGGCCTCCACTTCCCCGGCGAGGGCCATCAGATTGAGGAACGGGAAAGGGAACCAGTCGAGGCGTACCTGCGGGTAAGTAACGCCGAGATCGATTCCTGAACCGGCAGGGCTGAACAGCGCTTCGATGGGCGCACTTTCGCCGTTGATTTCAAAACTGGTGAAGTCGAAATTCGTGGAGAGATCCGTATACATCAAGCTGATGCCAAACGGCTTCGGGACCTCGAAGCCGAGTTTTCGCGCCCCCTTGCCGAAGATCGGCCATTTCCGGTCCAGCTTCACTCTAACCGTCGTGTCGAATTCCGACAGGTCGATGCCGGCTGGGATCTCGAGAGTGTCCGGCGTGAGATCGTCGCCATCCGGCTCGGCAAACGCGACGGACCATGTCCTGGTTGTTACGACAGAATTCCGGCCGACAGACTTGTTCTCGTTTTCCGCCACCACGTCAAGACCGTTGGCCAGCCGAACGAATCGGGCTTCCGATGTGAACTCTGTCACCCGCTGACCGTTCAGTCTGAAGGACCGGCCTTCATCCGACTCAACACGAATCCTCTCCACGCGATCGCCGTCGACCCAGATTCGCCCGTGGAGAAACCGCATCCAGGCGACCTGTTGCGGCAGCGCAAACTTGCTGTACCTGAACAGGATGACCGCCTTGCTGCCGTTTTGGGATTCGACAGTCAGGGATTTGGGATCGACTTGGAAGTCCATTCTCCTGATCCGGTGTTGGAGCCGCATATTGTTTTCGAGCACTCTTCGGAACTTTCGGGCTGCCGCAGTTTGCGGCGGACCGCCTGCGAATTTCATGTACAGATCGATCCCGTAGTCGGTCGCAGGATCGAACTGGATGAGCGCTCGATCCGAAATGGTGCCCTCGTCGGTGGTGATCTCGATCTCGGCGTATCTGGTGTAGCGAATGTTTTGTGAAATGTCAGAGACCATCAGGTCGAGAATCGCCGGATCGATCCCGCGCTCGGTCAGCGGATTGGAGCCTGCCGAGCCGTCGGCCGCCACGAAAACAAGCAGCAAAAGTGCCAGCGAAATTCTTGTCAAGGTTCTTTGCAGATTGCTGCTCATATGCGCCCCCAGAATCTCTTTCGGAGCATCAAGCATCTACAGCCACAGCGATAATAAGGTGATCCCTGCCAGGCTTTGAGAAAGTTGAGATGGGCTTTGCCGGTATAGTCCGGCGATGGTGAGGCGGCCGAAGATTGGGTTGGTGGGCGGCTGGCACCATGTCTGCAACCTAGTGGCGAGCTGTGGGCCGGTCTTCGCCGATCCGATAACCTGAATCCCTCTGCTTCAATCCCCCTGCTTCGCTCACGGCTCGTGGACCTCGTGACATTCGCCGCACGAGTAGGTATCGACCGGAAGCTCCACCTCCCGATGCATCTCGATCTCGTCGAGGTGGCAGCCCGAGCAATGCTCTAGCTGAACGTCCTGGTCTGCCATCGGATCCTTGGTCGAATGCACATCGTGGCAGTCCTGGCAGGACATGCCGATTGTGGCATGCG
>CBDTUP010000218.1:0-5112 GCA_965363685.1 uncultured bacterium
TGGTCAGACCATATCAACCTTACAGTTGACTCTGTTCTCGATGACCCAGATTGTCTGGCGGCACTGACGGCAGCCCTCGACCGCTAGCTAGCGCTCGGTGGTCAATAGGGTCGCCGGTAGGTTGACCCGGTAGACCGCGATCTTGTCGGCGGAAAGGGTGAACTGCCCGCCGAGGGAGGGCCGATCGCCCTGGCCCCCGAAAAAGTCGACGACCGCGGACGACAGGATGCCCGATCGGGTTGTCGCCCCACGCTCTTCGACCCAGCCCCCGCCGACCAGTTTCGCCTGAGGGTTGATCTCGACGGTCCCCTCGAGGATCAAACGCCGGCCAGCTGGGTCCTCGAGCCTCAGCACGAAGATCACCGTTGCGCCGGCACGCTGGCCGCCCATCGAGGCGACCTCGAAGGAGGCCGGTTCCCATTCACCCTGCTCGTACTGTTCGACCAAAGGACGCTCCGCGCCGCAAGCCATCAGAAGGGTGAACAGCAACACGATCTCGACCAGACACCATTGTCGACCGCGGCCACCGACTGCTGGACCGGGAACGGCCGATTCTCGGCGACGAGGTACTCCGGCTTTGTGACGGGTCAACATGAACTCCGGGCGTGAAATCACGCTTGATTCGGCGAAGAGCGGATCAGGGTTTCCTTCGCTTCCCTTGACAGGGCCTTGATCGCCAGTTCCCGCTTCAACGCCGCCCCCTTGGTCATCAGTTGTTCCCGATACTCCAGCATGACCGGCAAACGGCTGCGTGTATATCGGGAAGCGGTGCCGGCGTTGTGCTGTCCGATGCGCCGTTCCACATCGTTCGTGATGCCGGTGTAGAGGGACCCATCGGCAGCCCGCAGGATGTAGACGAACCAGCCCTTGGCCAGTTGATTCATCAGCTTCAGCACCGCGACTTCCTTGGCCTTGGCTTCGACTTCGACGGTCAGCGACAGTTCACGCCAACAGTCAGGAAAATCTTGCACGTCGATGAAGTCGTGATGGCGTCTGGGCTTCGGCCCGTCCCAGCCCTCAACCGGGCTGGAAATGTGAAACAAGGGCTGCCGTTTCCACGTCCCGATTGCCTGTTCGGTCGCCTCCTCAACGGACAGATTATCTTGATTGCATCGGTGGTGGTGAACGTCGTAGACCAAGGGAATGCCCTCCGCCCTGCACAACGGCAGGAGATCGAACGGAGTGTAGGTCACGTCGTCGTTCTCGACGGTCAGCCGTCTTCGCACCCGGGGCGAGAGACGGCTCAGGTTTCGAGCGAACCGAGCCAGGGCATTCGGCTTGTCACCGTAAGCCCCGCCGCCATGGATGTTGATGACATCGGCCCCGACCCACTCGGCGACCTCGGCCTGATACTCGAGCTCGGCGATGGACCGCTCGACGACTTCGGGCCGTGGCGAGTTGAGCACGACGAACTGATCGGGGTGAAAGCACGTTCGAATCTCGTGATTCCGGGCGAGCTCGCCGCATGACTTGAAACGCCGAATGATCTCGTCGCCGTCAGGCAGGTCGAGCACGTCGTAGCCCTGCTCGGCGTGGGTCTTCACCGGCAGGATTTGGCTGTTGATCCGGAAGCAGCCGATGCCGTTGTCGGCACAGAATCTGAGTGACTCGAGGAGTGCATCGGCGTTCGCCAGGCAGAGCATCGACAACTTCGCCAGGGCGGCATCACGCTGCATACCGCTGATGGCCTTGATCGTCGTGTTGCGAAACTTGATCGGCTGCTCCAGGAAGATGCAGCACAGGCCCAGACGGATCGAGGATGCTGATTTGGCTTCGCTCTTCAAGTGCTCGCGCGCCTCTTTTGCCGTGTCATCCGCCTGATCTGCAGAACAGACGCAGGAGACAATAGCCCAGATCTCGGACCGGCGAGCCGGGCCGTTTCGGATTGGAGAGCGGGGACCCGCCGCGAAGCCGTGTGAGTCCGACTTGAACTGATGATGGAGTGCTTACTCATTCGGCACACCTCATCCGACGATCCAAGTACCAGCTCCCTATTTACCGTATATTCTGGCGGTGCGCGAACCTCATGCGACGGGCACAGCACGAACCCGACACCAGCTACATCCACGGTAGTTGTAATGACCCCCGGCCCACGGACAAGGTGGACATCATAATCGAGAACGACCAGCAGAGGCTATCGCGGCGCAAGGCTTGCGATGGCCGCTGGTACGCGTTGGCACTGCAGTGCTCGGAGCTTGGGAAGGGACGTCGCGATGAGGGGGCCGGTGATGCCAAAGCCAGCCCCCTTCATCCGCCGACATCGATTCCTTGGTTTTCTGCTCCGCTCCAGCGGACGCAAACGGCCTTTGCTCTATCATGACGAGTGGCAGCACCAATGGGGGCTGGTCAAGTTGGACCTGGCCCGGCACGGGAGGCCCCAGATGACGAGGTGTCGGTTCACAGCATGCAGATTGGCAGGATCGTTTCGCTTCCGGCGGAGACGGCGACGGTCGAGCCGCGCATCGTCACTTGCCGTAGTGGCGCTGCTGCCGTTGCTCGCACCGGGCCAGGGAAGCCTACGGGCGGCACCCGATTCGACGGATTCACGTATTGAGGAGCGGAGCATGACCGAACGGGTGCTGTTTGCGTTCGAAGGCGATGAAGGCCCCGACCGCTGGATGATCGTCAACGATGGCGTCATGGGCGGGCTGTCCCGCAGCCGGATCTTCATCACCCAGAAAAACACGGCCGTCTTCGAGGGCGAAATCTCGCTGGCCAACAACGGCGGTTTCGCGTCGGTGCGCAGTCGGCCCGAGGCGATACCGACTGCAGGTACGTCACGGCTCGCCGTGCGAGTCCGCGGGGACGGCCGGGAATACCAGTTGCGCATCCGGACGGAGAACGCCTTCGACGGCGTTGCCTACCGGTCGAACTTCAAGACGCGTGTGGGCGATTGGATGACGATAGAAGCCTCATACCACGACTTCGTGCCCACTTTTCGCGGGCGCATCCTGCGGGACGTTCCGCCGATCGACCCGGGCGCGATCCGCCAGCTGGGCTTCCTGATCGCTGACAAGGAGGAAGGTCCGTTCCGTCTCGAGGTCGACTGGATCAAGGCTTTGGACTGACGATACGTTTCTCGCCGCCGGGCTGGGTTCTCTTACTCCGGCTGCAGCTCGAGGTCGAGTTCTGGTGCGCCCACGGCCACGATGCCCAGGTAACCGTCGACGGTCACACGGTCGTCGGAGCGGCCGAAGATCCCCCTGGTCCAGCTAGTAGTCGGCGTAGCCGACGACCCGGATGAAGCGGACGTCGGGCTCGCCCACGACGCCGGCGCGCTCCATTGTTTCCTTCAGCTCGGTCGATTCGACGAAGGCGCGGAGCGAGTCCAACTCCTCGGCCTGGTGGTACACGATGATCTGGTTCGGATCATCGTAATCCCGGCTAACGGCGTGACCCACGATGCCGTTCGCCCGCCGGTAGTCGTCGAACTCGTCGTAGAATACGCGCCACACGTCGTATTCCTGCACCTCGTGCATGACAATGATGCCGGGCAGCAGTCGACCCGAGACGAGATCGCGCGACATCGGCTGCATCAACGTGATCATCGGCTCACCTTGCACGCCGGCCCGCTGCATCGCGTCGGCCAGGTCGTCGCTTTCAAGGAAGGCGCGCAGCCGATCCGCGTCGGTGGCCAGGCAGTAGACGTAGACCATGTCGCGATCATCGACGCCCCGTTTGAGATAGTGCCCCAGGCAGCCCGCCTCCTTGCGTGTTGGCATGTGCTCGTCGAAGACGGTCTTCCACGTGTCGAAATCGGCGACTCGGTGGCCGATCAGCACAGAGACCGGGGGAAGAGGCTTCGGAGCTACCTCCGGTGTCGCGACCTCCGGCTCGACGGTCTCCTCGCTCGGCGCGCAGGCCGTCCCTAGAGCCACCAACGCAATCAACGTCCAGATTCTGATGTGCCTGATCATCTCGACTGCCTCCATCGTCCGGCGGTCCGGGGCGAAACGGCGAGGATGAATCGCATTGTACTTGAGGGACGGCGACGGTCCCCGGGGCCTGAAGACCGACGAAATCAGACCTTTTAGTAGGAGAGCACCAACTCCAGAGCGCCGGACCTTCTGGCGCAGACCCTCTCGTCGTAAGCTTGCAACGCCAAGCTAAGATTCGGTCGCGTGGGTCCGAGGAGCGCCTCCCCGGGTTGCATGGACCACGATAGCTACGAGGTAGCACATCGATGATCGGGCCCGACGTGGATGGGTTTCTGATTGCACAGGCAGCGGCAACGCTCTTCATGACCGGGCTGATCTGGTTCGTGCAGATCGTGCACTACCCGTTGTTGAAACGCGTCGGGGTCGAGGCATTCGCAGGTTACGAGGAAGCACACATCCGACTGACCTCCTGGATCGTCGGGCCGCCGATGCTGATCGAGGTCACCACTTCGCTATACATGGTCTTTCGGCTACCCGCGGGAGTGTCAGCCGGGCAGGCCTGGGCGGGACTCGCTCTTGTCGCCGTGATTTGGATCTCGACGGCGACGTTGCAAGTATCCCAGCACCGCCGCCTTGCGAATGGATTCGAACCGTCGGCACACCGTAGCCTCGTCTTGACCAACTGGATTCGCGTCCTGGGTTGGTCGTTGCGCGCGGCGCTCGTTCTCTACTGGCTGTCCTGATTCGTTCGGACCAGATTGTTTGGATCGTATCCCTGCGCTTCGATCCGCTCGAGGATGCCCTGGTACGTCGCTTCCTCCAGCGTCGACTCTCGGGCCAGAACCCAGAGATACCTACGCGCGGGCTCACCCACGACCGCGTAGCTGTAGTCCGGAGCGAGATCGATGATCCAGTAGTCGCCCCATACCATCGAAAGGAACGACAGAAACGCCGGGGCAAAGCGCACCTCGAGCTTCGCACGGGTCGTTTCGTCGACGACCCGTGCGACACCCTGGGCTCTCTTCTCCTCTCCGTTGTTCCCCGAACAGCGGTTGACGACATCAATACGACCGTCTTCGCGAACGCCGTACTCGGCGGTGACGTTGCCCGTACAACCTTTCTGGAAACGGTTCGGCAGTCGCGCGATCTCGTACCAACGCCCGGCGTACCGATCGAGATCGACGCGCGCCACCGTCCCTCTGGTGGCGCGACCTCGAATGAAGCGGTATCTGGA
>CBDTUP010000219.1:0-5111 GCA_965363685.1 uncultured bacterium
CCGGGTCGGATCCTCGCCTTCGACGATCCCTGCCCTCCACCGGACCATCTCTCCGAGCGCCCAGAAGGCGACGCCGTCACCGTATGAGGGGGAGCGACCTTGATGCCAGTAGACGTCGTCGGTGAACCCGTCGAGGTGGTTCTTGACCTCTTCCGCCAGTCGGCTCTTGCCGATCCCGCCCTCGCCGACAATCGAGACCAACCGTGCGCGCTGATCGGATTCCACCGCCGCCAGTTCATCCTTGAGCAACCGCATCTCGCGATCTCTGCCGGCGAACGGTGGATGTCGGAGCTCACCCTCTGGCTTCCCACCCACGAGTCCGATCACTCGAAGAGCCTTCCAGGCTGCGACCGGCTCGTTCTTGCCCTTGACCCGGCGTTCGCCCACCGACTCGTAGTTGATGGCGTGACTCGTGACCGAGTGGGTGGTTGCACCGACGAACACGGTTCCGGGATCGGCCATCGATTGGAGACGCGCCCCGGTGTTGACGAGATCGCCCACGACCATTCCCTGGTCGTTACCGCCCGGACCGACGACGGCGGAGCCGGAGTTCACTCCTGCTCTGAGGACTAGTTCGGGATGATTGAGCTCCGCCCCCAGCGCGGCAACCATGTCTACCAGTTCCATGGCGGCTCGAACTGCCCGCTCAGCGTCGTCCTCGCGCGCTCCCGTTGCTCCCCACACTCCCATGACCGCATCGCCGATGAACTTGTCGATTGTGCCGCCGAACCTCTCGACTATCTCCCGTGAACGCTCGAAATAGAGGGTGAGCATGTCGCGTACGTCTTCGGAGTCACGGGCCTCGGTGTAGGTCGTGTAACCGACCAGGTCGGCGAAAAGGACCGACACGAATCGCTTCTCGGCTCCAATCGAGATGTCGGTGGGCGCCGGGGGTATGGTCTCCGCCTGACCGAGGTTCTGACCACAGCTCCCACAGAATTTGTCGCCGGCCTCGTTCTCGGTTCCGCAGTTCGGACATGTGAGCGCGAGCGGATTCCCGCACTCTCTGCAGAACTTGCGGTCTTCTCGGTTGTCCGCCCCGCAAACGCGGCAATCCATGTGGTCCTTCCAGGAGCCGCTTCAGACTACCGAAGATAGACCCCTGAGGTGCTAGCCGAGAGCCAGGCGCCCTTCGGTTTCGCCTGCGACAATCTGGCCCGTCGGCCGGAAACCCCGTTCCAGGTAGAAGGGTTCGGGCGAGCCGCGGCCGGGGACCCAGCTGGTCAGGAGTGTATTGTCGCCCATCCTCCGACATTCGGCCGCCACCTGAGCGAGAACGAGGGTCCCGATTCCGCGCCGCTGATGGCGACGGTCGATCAAGAAGCGCCACAAATACGGTTCTGGATGGTGTTCAGTTGTCAGTGTGAGCATCACGAATCCGACGAGTTCATCGTCGGCCTCAATCGCTCGCATCCATGGGACGACCGGCGCACCATCGATTACTTCTGGAAACAGCGCGTCGGAGAATGATGCATGCATCGGAGCTACGTATCTCTCCTGGGACTTGTGTGTCCGCAGCCTGCCTACTTGCCGCTCGTTGGTTGTGTCGATGGAGATCAGCCTGATGTTCTCCGGCGTTGTCGTCGGTCGTGATCTCCACGACTCCCAGTCGGTTCTGAGCAGCCCGTAGATGTGATCATCCGAAGGTTCGTCTCGTACCCAGTAGGACAGCCGGGTGTGTCCTTCGAAGACGAAGCCGGTCCGTTCCAATACCCGAGCAGAGGCGATGTTGTCCGGGTGCAGCATTGCTCCGACTCGGGTTACGCCCAGATCTTCGAACAGATACTCGACCAGGGCCTCGACCGCCTCGACTGCATACCCGCGCCCCCAATGATCCGAGGCGAGCGTGTATCCGATCTCAGCCGCACGGCCGCGCCACTTGAGATGAACCGCCAGGTCGCCGACGGTGTCCCCGCCGGCGTCGATACCAATCATGTACCACTCGTCGTTGGTCGGGCCGCCAAGGAGTGCATTGGCTTGCACCAGCGCTACGGCCTTGTCGAGAGGATATGGAAGCTCCCAAGCCTGGAGTTCGGCGGCGGCCGGGTCGTTGCGCCGGGCATGTAGATCCGGGGCGTCGGCCGGCCCCGCGGGTCGCAATAGGAGACGTTTCGTTGTGATCGGTTTGAACGGTGGCATTGTTACCGGCTAATTCCACACCCCGACGATCACGGCCGTGATCAGCAGACCGAGAGCGTGATATCCAGCGGTGACCCCGAACCACACCATCCGGCTCACCTTCTTGGGGTCGAACACCGCCGTTACGAACGCCAGCACGGTGGCGATTCCGACTCCCAGGACCAGGCCGAGCACGATCCCCTCTCCGAATGTATCGGTTGCCGTTGCCACAGCCAGCATTGCCGTAGCGATACCGGCAACGAGGTAGGCGACCAGCGGCAATGCATAGTCGGCGGCCGATGCGTCGGGTGGACCAGCCTCGACGTCCCAACCGATGGATCGCATCCAGGGCTTGCCGAATAGTGCCGGGCTGTACCAGGCGGCGCCGATGGCGTAGTAGACGACTCCGGCCACGATGGCGGCGAGCCAGTTGATGTCCCCGAGCGTGTCGAGGCTCACGTTCCCTCCTCAGTAGAACGTGATTCGGAGACTACCTCTGTTGCCGCATCCACCGCCTCGCAGAGTGGGGGCCGCCGGACGCAGGACAGGGGTAGGTCGCTCAGGAGACGGCGATCGGGCCCTCAATTCCGGTGACCGTCCATCGTCCTTCGATCTTCTCGACCTTGTAGGTCAGCCAGGTGCCGCAGAGTCCACCGCACCAGAGCGACACCGGTACTAGTGCTTCGTCGCCGGTGAACTCGGCCTCGCCTACCCCGAGAATGGCAGCACCTTCAATCGTTGGGACGAGGTCATCAGTTTGGAAGTCGGCCGGATCCGAGATCCACCTCACCGGACCGAAGTCGGCAACGGCAGCCTCAACCGCTGCTCGCTCGTTCTCGGTGAGTGCACGGCCGTCCGAATCGTCAGACTCGGTCGGTTCACCCGCGAACGGATCGAGGTTCTCCTGGATCAGGTACTCGGTGAACGGTGGGGGGCCGGAGCCAAAGGTGTGGTTGTTGGTGATGAGTTCCTTCATCGCCGCCGCCAGCACCTCGGCGCTATCGGAGGTTCCGGGGTCGGGTGCTCCGGCGCCGCACCCGGCCGAGATAACGGCAGTCACCATGAGAACGCTGAGAATCTTCATGTCCCATATGACGGCCGGCCGTTGGCAAAGGTTCCCGCCTTGCTGGTTCATGCGTGAGAGCCGGGCGCCAACCGCCCCGAACCGACGCCGGAACCGGAGTGGGAGCTCCCGGTTTCGTTTCGGAGCGGTCCCGGAGGTAGCGTCGCCGGGTGAGCGAGCCGCAGATCACCGCTGAGCAACCGGACTTGGACGAGTTCCAGATCGGACGGGTCGCCACCATCGCCGGGGGCCACGCCGTCCATGACACTTTCACGGCTTTCCTTCCGCCGTTGCTGCCTCGTTTCATCGAGAACATGTCGCTCTCGAACACAGCCGCCGGCGCCCTCTCAGCGTTTCTCCAACTGCCCTCTCTGCTGCAGCCGGTGATCGGACACGTCGCCGATCGGCGCGCTCTTCGCCTGATCGTGGTGCTTGCTCCCGCAGTTACGGCCACTGCCATGAGCCTGCTGGGTTGGGCACCCGGGTACACGATGCTGGCGCTGCTGCTCATCGTGGCCGGTCTCAGCGTCGGCGCCTTCCATGCCACCGCTCCTGTAGCGGTCGGGTACTTGTCCGGCAAGCGCCTTGGCCGCGGCATGGGCTTCTGGATGGTCGGAGGCGAGCTTGGTCGCACTCTCGGCCCGCTCGTTGTGGTGAGTGCTCTCGGTGTCATGTCGATGAAATCGATGGCGGCTCTTTCACTTGCCGGAGTCGCCACTTCAGTCGTCCTCCACTTTCGCCTGCGCGATGTTCCCCTCCGGACTCGCGGCGACGGCGAGCAGATTCATTGGAAGACCGCCGTATTGGCAATGCGTGGCCTGATGCTGCTGCTCGGCTCGATGGTGATCCTCCGGAGTCTGATGATGATGTCGGTCACGACGTTCCTGCCTGTGTTCCTCACCGACGAAGGTACCAACCTCTGGCTGGCAGGAGCCGCTCTGTCCATCGTGGAAGGAGCAGGTGTCTTGGGAGCGTTCGCCGGTGGATGGATCAGCGATAGGGTGGGGCGTCGAGCCGTGTTGGCATTCGGTCACCTGGCCGCCCCCCTGGCTCTGCTTGCTTTTCTGGCCGCCGACGGATGGGTGCGAATCGCCCTCCTACCGGTCATCGGCGTCACAATGCTGGCGATCCCTCCCGTCCTGATGGCAATCGTTCAAGAGCAGTTCCCCGACACAAGGGCGCTGGCCAATGGCACGTTTCTGTCGATGAACTTCGCTATCCGGTCTGTCGCTGCCATTGCGTTCGGAGCCTTCGGCGATGCGTTCGGCCTCTCGACGGCCATGCTGATTGCCGCATTTGCCATGTTCGGCGGCTTGCCCTTGATCTGGTTGCTGCCGAGGAACGGATGACCGCGTAGACACCTGCGGTCGGGTTGTGACAGACTCCGGCGGAGGAGGTCGAGATGTCGATGGTTCACGGTATCGGAGGCATATTCATCCAGAGCAAGGAACCGAAGGCGCTGGCCGGGTGGTACCAAGCGAACCTGGACATGGAGTTCGAAGAACATCCCGACGGCGGGTCCTACTTCATCGTGTATCGGACCCGTGATTTCCACTCGAGCGAAGTTCGCGAGAACCCTGTGTTCGCGATCGAACCGGCGGTTGATGAGTTGGCACTACCGGCTCAGCGCGGATTCACCCTGGGCCTGCGGGTGGGTGATCTCGATCAAACCATGGAGCGCCTCGTCGCCTCCGGTGTGGCCGTCGAAGAACGCACGCTCACCTGGGAGGGAGGGAAACACGGATGGATGATCGACCTCGACGGCAACCGTGTCGAACTCTACGAAGAGATTCCCTTGCCCCCCGACTCTCCATATAGCTGAGGTACCGGTCGCGCGGCAGCCCAAAATGTCGGTGCGGACCCCTTGGTTCAGATGAGAGTTGAGGATAGGGACGAAAGCCTCTTCCGGGTTCCGCTCTCTACGGCGTAC
>CBDTUP010000220.1:0-5080 GCA_965363685.1 uncultured bacterium
GAACCACGCGGTCTTCCAGCCGTGCCACGGATCTGCACCCGACATCGCCGGACGCGGCTGGGCAAATCCGGTGGCGGCAGTGCTTTCTGCTGCAATGTGCCTCGAGCATCTCGGCGAGTCGGAGGCAGCCGGCGCCGTCGAGCGAGCGGCCGCCTCGGTGCTGCCGGGTCTCCAGTCCATGGGCGGTCCCGACATGGGCGCCACCACCTCGGAAATCGGCGACCTGATCGCCGCCACCATCACGGGTTAGCAGACCCACCCCACCCCGGCGTGTTTCCTGTCAATGCGGCACGCCGTTTTCGATACGCTCGATTGACAGGAAACATCGCGGCCGTTTCGTGTCAATCCTGCATATCAAATTCGATACCCGCGATTGACAGGAACCTCAGTCGAGGGGGAGTTCGAGTTGGGACCGCTCGTCCTCTTCGTGAGGCGAGACCCAATCGGGGAGTTCGATCGGGGCCGGGGTGCGACGGCGAGCCTTCGGCGCCGGCGGCTCCGAGCGGGCGTCCCCGCCGGCCCGGACGCTGAGCCAGCGGGCAACGCGGCCACCCCCGGCGGCGACCAAAGGCTGACGAATCACCTCCGGCGCGTGCGCCAACAGCTCAGGCGCCTGGCGCATGAGCAACGGTGCTTCCTGTACCCACCTCGAGCCCACCAATGACACATACATGATGGTGCCGGTCACAGCGGCGATTCCGATCGCCGCGAACACCACGATGGCGCGGGGAAGGTCCAGACTGTAGAACTCGCGCGGGAAATCCCAGAGCAAGGTCAGAGCGAACAACCCGGCCATCGACCCAATCAGCCATTTCCGGCCGGCCGTCAATGGACGGCAGACGACGGTGAGAGCAAAGAGTCCAACCGCAACCAGGACCAGCGTGGCCATCGTCCTGGACTCATCCAATTCGACATCCTCGAGCTGAGCTAGCCCATAGGCGCCGAAAGTTGAGAGAGCCGCAACAGCTCCTGCCGGGACCGCGAACCGGGCGACCCTGGCCACGAACCCCCTCCTAGCCCTCCGAGCGGTTGGCTCCAGCGCAAGGAAGAAACCAGGTATTCCGATGGTGATCGACCCGACCAGCGTGAGGTGACGCGGTAAGAAGGGAAAGGGCAGGACCGCGATTGCTACTGCCACCGCCAGCAGTATCGCGTAGACGGTCTTTGTCACGAAGAGATTGGCTACCCGCTCGATATTGGCGATAACCCGCCTTCCCTCTGCGACCACCTCCGGCAAGGACGCGAAGGAGGAGTCGAGCAGCACCACCTGCGCCACGGCCCGCGAGGCTCCGGACCCGTTGCCCATTGCCACGCCGATGTCTGCATCCTTCAGAGCCAGCACATCATTGACGCCATCACCCGTCATCGCCACGGTGTGCCCGCGCCGTTGTAGCGCCCGCACCATCGCCCGCTTCTGATGCGGTTGGACCCGACCGAACACTGTGCCGCGCTCCATGATCTCGGCCAAACGGCTTGGATCCTTGGGCAACTCACGGGCATCGACGACATTGCCCGCACTGGGAACACCAACTTTGGCGGCGATCGCTGCCACGGTGGCAGGATGATCACCGGAAATCACTTTGATAGCGACGTTCTGCTTGGTGAAGTACTCGAGAGTGGCCGCCGCGTCGGGCCGGATCCGGTCACCCAGGATCACGAGAGCAACAGGGCGAAGCCTTGCCGGTAGCGAACCTCCCTGAATGGATTCATCCGATCCCGCCAGAGCCAACACGCGCTGTCCGTCCGCAGCATGCCGGTCCGCCGACCGCACCATTTCCAGATCTGATCCGGCCACGATCTCGGCCGCTCCGAGTATCCAGCTCCCGTGTCCTGCGAAAGAAACCGCGCTCCACTTTCGATCCGAAGAGAACGGCACCGTATGAACGACCGGCCAATCCGGAACATCGGAATATCGGGCGGAAACCGCGTGAATCGTTGCATTCGGAGTGGGATCTGCTGAAGCAGCGGCCGCCAGCACCCGCGCCACATCAACGTCAGGGTCGAACACCTCCACGTCGAGAACTTGCAGATGACCCTCTGTAAGGGTGCCCGTCTTGTCCAAACAAACGACATCGACCCGGGCCAGGCCTTCTACCGCCGGCAATTCCTGAACCAGCACGTTGCGCCGTCCGAGCCGGACCACGGCAACCGCAAACGCCATCGAGGTGAGCAGCACAAGTCCCTGGGGAACCATTGCCACCAGTCCGGCGACCGTACCCTGGGCTGCTTCGCGGAGGCCTTCATCGAGTCGCATCTGACTCCAAACGAGAAGAATCCCCGTCGGAATGAGTGCCCAGCTGACGACCAACAGCATCCAGTCGATTCCGGTCCGCAACTCGGACTTCGTGATCACGAACTGCTTGGCCTCGGTGGCCAAACGAACGGCGTAAGACTCGCTACCGACCCGCGTCGCTCGCATCAGGCCCGAGCCCGCCACTACGAAACTCCCCGATCGGCAAGCATCTCCCTCCCGTTTATCGATTGGGTCCGATTCTCCGGTGAGCAGGGACTCATTGATCTCGAGGCCGTCGGATCCAACAACCTCGCCGTCAACCACGACCTGGTCGCCGGGACCGAGAGCCAGGATGTCGTCGAGAACGACCTGCTCGACCTGGATCTCAGCTTTTCGACCGTCACGCACCACGGTGGTCTTCGGCGCACTCAGCAGCGCCAGGCGATCTAGAGTCCGCTTGGCCCGGAGTTCCTGGATGATCCCGATCGCTGCGTTGATCACCATGACCGCACCGAAGAGGGCGTCCTGGATCGGGGCGACGATCAAAATGATCACCAGCAACACGGACAGAATCAGATTGAACCGCGTCAGAATGTTGTCGCGAAAGATCGCTTTCGTCGTCCGACTCGGGCCTTCCGGAACACGATTCTCCTTGCCCGCCGCGACCCGTTGAGAAACCTCCGCTGCCGTGAGGCCGGCCTGTGGATTGCGCGACGGTGCCTGGGTAGCCATGCAACCGAGGCTACCTGGTCGATGGGACTGTTCCTGGGAGCCCACCACCGGCTCCGATCCGGGTACTACTGCGGCAGTCGGGGTGGCGTCTTCGCAGGCCTGTCGCCGAAGTCGGGAACGGCAGGCTGCTGTTCGTCGATGATCCGCAGCAATTCCTGAACTCCCCGCTCCATTTGCGGATCGCGTCCCGCTACATAGTCCTGCGGGGTAATCACGACCTCGATATCAGGATCGGTTCCGTAGTTCTCGACTTCCCAACCGACATCCTCAAACCAGTTAGAGAATTCCGGTTGGGTGGTTATCGTCCCATCCACAAGTGACTGCTGCGGCCAGATACCGATCACGCCTCCCCACGTCCTGGTCCCGATGAGCGGACCGAGCCCGTACATCTTGAAGGCGTGGGAAAAGATGTCGCCGTCCGAGCCGGCGTTCTCGTTGGTGAGGGCCACCATCGGCCCCGCAGGTGCGTCGGCGGGAATCGAGTAGGGCTCGGTCCAGCGGGTCACCCGGTAGCCGATTCGGCGCCGAAGGAGTTTCTCAAGCAGCAAGTGAGAAACGTTCCCGCCCCGATTGAAGCGAACATCGATCACCAGACCGTCGTGATCTACTTCGGACATCCATGATCGATGGAACTCGGCGAATCCATTGGGGCCCATGTCTGGGAGGTGAATGTACCCGGCCCGACCATCCGACCTCTCCAGAACCCACCTGCGATTCGCCTCCACCCAATTGCGGTAGCGGAGCGGTGTCTCGGATTCGAGGGCGCGAACGGTGATCCGACGGACCTTCCTGCGGCCGCGCCGCACGGTCAGACGCACCGCCCTTCCGGCTCGATCAACCAGGGCTTCGGCCGGAGCCTTGTCTCTACCGATCTCCGCTCCGTCGATTGCCAGTATCCGATCGCCGACATCGATGCCAACTCCCGGTGCCCGCAGCGGAGACCAGGCCCGTTCATCCCACGAATCCCCTTGCGGAATCGCCGCGATTCGCCAGCCTCCATTAGCGGCTTGCTCGAGATCGGCGCCGAGGTTGCCGAGCAGATACTTGGGCTCCGGCCTGTAGTCACCACCTAGTTCATACGCATGGGAAGTCCCCAACTCGCCCTGCATTTCCCACATGAGGTCGGAGAACTCACTACGACTGGCGACTCGGTCGACCAGAGGCCGATAACGCTCGTAGATGATCTCCCAGTCGACGGCCGACATGTCCGGTGTCCAGAAGTGTTCACGCTGGAGCCTCCAGGCCTCCTTGAACATCTGCAGCCATTCAAGTCCCGGATCAACTTCCACTCGGATGCGGCCGAGATCGAGCCACCCACTCTCACGACCGGTTTGATCCTTCTTGCTCCCGTCGTCCTTGAATCCGGCGGGAACCACCCTGATCCGATTACCGGCCCTGATACCGAGCACCTTGCCGTCGGCCGAAACGTCGAATCCGGATACGCCTTCGGAGACGGTCTCCACCTTGTGCTGCTGGAAGTCATACGTTTCCAGACGACCGGTAGTACCCGCCGCAACCAGCGGTTGAGGAGCCAGCCGGCCCTGTACGGGAGTGGAAAGAAAGAATGCCCGGCCCTTCGCTCCGGCGACGCCGCGGTACGAGCCCTCCGGGACGGGAAACTCAACCACCCGATCCTCGATTCCATCCAGGTCGATCTTCACCGGTGGTTGCTCATCGCCGTTCTTGCCGTTGGATCCGGATGGCCCGGAACCAGGTGCCTTCGGTGTCCTGTGAGCGAGGCTGAAAGGTGATGGCGTCTCGGCCGCCAGGGTGATCAGATAAGGACGGGTACTCTTCGGGAAGCTGTAATCGTGGAAGTGGGCATCCGGCACGGGATCGAAGACCCGATAGCCGATGAAGTAGAGGTACTTACCATCGACATCGAACGCGGGCATGACATCGTCGAAGTCCGGCCGGGTAATGAGATGAGTCTTCTTGGTCTGCGTATCGTAGAGGTGCACCGCAATCGTCGTGCGTGAAACCGCCGCCGAAAACGCGATCCACCTGCCGTCGGGGGACCAGTCTGTGCCCTGAATCCAGAAGTGGGGACTCCGATGGATCACCGTCACAGCACTGCTTTCGAGGTCCACGAGTACGACCTCGAATCGATGATTG
>CBDTUP010000221.1:0-5072 GCA_965363685.1 uncultured bacterium
CGAAACGGGCGCGCCCGGAAACCGGGGCGTAGGTTGGACACAAACAGAAAGAGGAGGGTCGATGCGGAGCAGAGCTTTGATAACCGGGCTGGTTCTCCTCACCGGCTGCGGGGCGTCGGCGACCCAATCCGAGACGCCCGAGCCCGCCCCGACCGCAACTACAGTTCCGACGACCACCTCCACAGCTGCGACGACGACATCATCGCCCGCGGCCGCTCTTGACGGCTCACTTGCCGAACTCCGGGATCTGGCTTTCGCCTACTGGGACGCATTCAACGCCTACGAAACCGAGCAGGTGCTGGCCTACCTCGAGGCCGACTATCGGCTCGAACGGGAGGGGGAGATTCAGGACGATATCGGCCGGCTCAGCACGTTCGGAGTGAAGCTCGGGATCAGTGAGCTGAGTCCACCCGTGATGCTCGGAACCGACCGGGCCGAAATGTACATCGAGATGAGCGAACCGCTCGGCAAACGGCGAATACGCATGGGGTTCCTCCTCGTGGAGGGTGATTGGGTGATCGACTTCGCTGAGGAATCGGAGTGATTTCGGGGCTTCGGGTCCGGCGTGTCAGATGGCAGCATTGCGCTCGCCTGTTCTGATCGAAACGTTTTTGCCGGTTGTCGATCCCCAGTCCGTCTGTCGGCAACCTACGATGAAAACGAACAGTAGAACCAGTATGCGATGTCAAAGAGCATCGACTCCCGACAGTCCGATGAGCCCCCGCTCGGTAGCCGCGGTCCGATAAGCGGAGCAACGCTTCTCATCCTGGGAGGCGTAGCGGCTACCTCAGCAGCCGGACTTGCCTTTGAAATCGCTCTGACCAGGGTGTTCGCGATCGCCCAGTTCTATCATTTCGCCTTCCTCAGCGTGAGCCTGGCACTGCTCGGCTTCGGGGCCAGCGGATCAGCACTCTCGGCATTCCCTCGCCTGGGCCAAGGTGGTCCGCACCGGTTGACCCGGCTGGCCGCGCTCCAGTCGCTCACGACGCTCGGCGCCTACACCCTCACCAACACGCTTCCATTCGACTCGTTCGCCATCGCCTGGGATCGCCGGCAGATCCTCTATCTGGTCATTTACTACCTGGCTCTAGCCGTGCCGTTCTTCTTCGGAGGCTTGGTGATTGCGGTTCTGCTGACCGGCGGCGGATACGCCCGACCCGTTCCATCCCACACGGTCTATGCCGCCAGCCTGACCGGATCGGGTTGCGGAGCCGCGCTCGCCCTCGGCGGACTCGCCTGGTTCGGCGGCGAGGCGACGATCGCCCTCTCGGCGGCGCTTGCCATGGGCGGAGCGGCGGCGTTCGCCTGGGTCCAGGCGTCCACCCACCGGTGGCGGGCCGGCACAGTTGGAGCCGCGCTCGGACTGGTGCTGCTATCGACAACTTTGCCTGCTTCTCTCGAGCTGAACTTGTCGCCCTACAAGGATCTATCGGCGGCGTTGCGCTACCCCGGAGCGGAGGTCGCAGCAACCGGGTGGGATCAGGGGACCCGGGTCGACCTCGTTCGCAGCGAAGGGATTCGCTCGATACCCGGACTCAGCTTCACCTACCGCGGAGCCCTGCCTCAGCAAGACGGAGTCACCTTCGACGGAGACCACCTGAGCCCGGTCCCGCTTCCCGACGCCGATTCGGCCGGGTTCGCCTCACATGTGCTGTCCTCACTCGCCTTCCGGCTGCGCCCCGGGGCCGAGACCCTGGTTCTCGAGCCGCGCGGCGGACTCGAAGTGACGATCGCGCTGGGCAACGGGGCCGCGGCCGTTCTCGCCGTCGAGCCCCACAGCCGCGCTCTCGAGCTCATCGGCTCGACGAGCGCATCCATCTACGACGACCCTCGAGTCACGACCATCAACCGCGACTCGCGAACCTTCGTCGGAGGAACAGAAGCGCGGTTCGACGTCATCGATCTTGCCCTGACGTCGCCATACCGGCCCGTCACCTCTGGCGCCTACAGCCTCGCTGAGAATTACCTTCTGACCGTCGAGGCCTTCGAGCAGTACCTGGCGCGGCTCGCCCCGGACGGCATCTTCACTGCCACTCGGTGGGTCCAGACCCCTCCCAGCGAAGAGATCCGTCTCCTCGCCGTTGCCGCCGAGGCGCTGCGGAATCGGGGAATCGATGCCGGTGAAACCGTCCTCATGCTGCGCAGCTACTCGAACGCCGTCCTGCTCGTGGCCCCGGACGGCTTTTCAACCGTCGACCTAGATCTAGTCGAGGAGTTCTCCCGGATGGAGCGCTTCGATTTCGTCGCCGCTCCCGACCTCGACCCTGCCACAGCGAACCGATTCAACGTCGTGCCGGATGAGCGGTACTCGCAACTGGCCGCAGCACTCTTGGAGACGCCGGACCCCGATCGGGTCTACCGCTCTCATGAGTTCCAGATTTCCGCCCCGACAGACGATCACCCGTTCTTCGGTCATTTCTTCAAGTGGTCTCAAGCGTCAACAGTGCTCAACACGCTGGGCCGCACCTGGCAACCGTTCGGAGGCGCGGGGTATTTCGTGTTGATCGCCCTGCTGGTTATCTCAACATTGGCCGCCCTGATCCTGATCGCCGCTCCACTATTGATCCGAAGAACCGGCCCCATGCGTGCCGCGACATCGGTGCGCTGGTGGACGGTCGGCTACTTCGGTCTCCTCGGCGTCGCCTTCATGTTCATCGAGATACCGCTGATCCAGCAATACATCCTGCTCGTGGGACGCCCGACCGCCGCGTTCACCGTGGTGCTGTCGACGATTCTGGTGGGATCTGGCGTCGGCAGCGCCTGGTCGCCCCGCATCCCGTGGCGTCCCGGCGCCGTTGTGCTGACCGCCGCCGCCCTGTTCTACCCGTTCGCCGTCCGCTGGATCACACCGCTGGCACTGCCGGCGGGGACTCCAGTGCGAATCATGGTGGCTGCCCTCATGTTGTTCCCGCTGGGTTTCCTGATGGGAATCATGTTTCCCCGGGGTCTGACCCACATCGAGAAGATCGACCCCGATCTGGTGCCCTGGGCCTGGGCCATCAACGGCACCGTCTCGGTGATCAGTGCGATTGTGGCGGCACTACTGGCACTCAGCTTCGGGTTCTCGGTAGTGGTCCAGGTTGGCGCCATCGCCTATGGACTCGCCGCCTTCCTCGCTCCCAATCAGTTGCTGAGGGCCTTCAGTCTTCGGCGCGGGTGAACGGCACGAACCCCACCGGCCCAAGGCTCTCGGCGAGCACGTTGCCGTCGTCGGTAGCCGTGAACTTCCACAGCGTCTGCACCGCCCCGATCGGACCGACGGGAATGACCATCACCCCTTCCGGCGCGAGTTGGTCGACCAGCGGTTGCGGCACATGGTCCGGGGCGGCGGTGACGATGATGGCGCTGAACGGAGCCTCTTCGGGCCAGCCGTAGTATCCGTCGTCGGTCCGGGTCTGGACTTCGTAGCCGAGTTCGCGCAGGGTCTCCTCAGCAGACCCGGCGAGTTCTTCAACGATCTCGATGGTGAACACGTCCACGCCCATCTCGGCCAGCACGGCTGCCTGATACCCGGAACCGGTTCCAATCTCCAATACTTTGTCACCCGGTCCGACACTGAGGGCCTCGGTCATGAGCGCCACGATGTAGGGCTGGGAGATCGTCTGGCCGTATCCGATCGGGAGGGGATGATCGCGATAGGCCTGATCCTGCCAGCCGTCCGAAACGAACCGGTGCCGCGGCACCGCCGACATCGCGGCCAGCACGGCGGAATCGTTGATTCCCCGACTCGCGATCTGGTTGTCAACCATCGACATGCGTTCCTCCAGGCGATCGTCGGCGGGAGCGGGGGTCTCGGCCGAGGCCGGCGTGACGGCGTCTTTCTGCACGGTGTCTTCCACCGCGGGAGCCGTTCCAACCGGCGTGACCGGTGGCGATTGGGATTCGCCCATGCACGACACCGCCGATAGGGCCAGGGCGACACAAAACCAACGTCGCACCCCTTCAGCGTATCGCCGTCCCTGCACCTCCGTAACCGGCCAAATCATGGGCGATCCGGCTAGCGGAGCGGCGCCAGGGATTCGGTTGCGTCCTTTGTCAGGGCCCGCTTGACAGTATCTCGGAATCGTTGGGGTCGGCACCGGCATCGATCATCAGCAGATCGTTTTTCTTAAGCTTCGCATCGTTCTCAACATAATGCAGGATACAGGCGTTCTCACCACCGGCAACGATGCTGCTGTAGGCCGGGAAGCGGGCACCGTTTCTGGCAAACTCATGGTGCAGCTCGGCCTCAATGTCTGACTCGTTCATGCCGGGCCTGACGACCTGCATCGCTCTAATGTGCGCCTTTGCCGAAATGCTGGCGGCCTTGCGCATCGCTTTGATCTCGGCGGCACTTTTGTATAGACGCATATCATGCAGGAAGTGACGCACATCAATGATCTCGCCATGTGGCACTTCGCCGACATGTTGAGTGCGTAGAGTATTCAGCCAGTCGAGTACCTTGTCGTCGAATTCCCGATCATTACCAATCGCGCAATAGATCCGCTCACGGCCTTCTATCAGGCCCGGCAAAATGTCATCGATGTCATCAATGGGAAAGGCATCGTCGGCACCATAGTCGTTGATGGCCCCTTCCTGTCCGGCGCGTCGACCGTGCCAGGTCTCTTTTTCTTTGTCACGCTCCCGGTTGAACAGAATGAACTCGCCATGCTTTCGCCCGGGTGTGAGCACCAGAACCGACTCTGGTTCATCGAACCCGGTCAGATAGTGAAAGTCACTGTCCTGACGAAAGGAAAAATGGGTGTCACGTGAGCGGATGAGCTCCTTGGCGGAAGGCAGGATGGCAATGGCATTCTCACCGATGAGACGCATCAGTTGGCGACGACGACGGGCGTATTCGCTGGACTTGGTCATTTATGGCTCTGTGTTCTGTCAGTGCAGGGATTGCTTGGGATCCACTGCGGGTTGTCCGAAGATGCTGTGAAGCATTTGAGTGGCTACTTTAATATGCTCGATGATTTCAAACAATGCCTTTTCATCTTCGGGAGTCTCTTCGATGGAATCGAGATCGATCTGTGCCACAGCCTCGACGTCACCTAGTGCATCGAGGGCATCCTCATCTTTGATTTCAG
>CBDTUP010000222.1:0-5067 GCA_965363685.1 uncultured bacterium
GCCCCCGCCTACGACCACGCCGAGATCTCCCTGATGGCCGCCGAAAACCCCGAGCTTCTGGCGTGAGAAACCCGCCACAATTGCGCGCTTCCTAACGCCAGAACGGGCTGTCTGGGGCGTGTTGGCGCCGGGCGAGCCGCCAGCCGGTGAAGAACAGGGCCAGGCATGCAATCGATATGCCTGTGAACCAGGTAGCACGGCCGATCGTCTCGTACGCCCAACCGGTGGGTAGGGCAAACGCCGCTGCCGCCAGGAATCCGACCGCCTCGAGTAGGCCCTGACCACGCGCAATCATGTCGGGAGGGCTGCCCTCGGCGACCAGGGCAGCCGCGGCCGGACTGATCGCAGAGCTGCCAACTGCGTGGACGATGCCGGCTGCACCGAGGGCGAGCGGCGCGTTCAGCCACCCGTAGGAAACGACGGCGGGAGCAATGGCCAGAATTCCGAACGACGCGATCAGGACGGACCCCTTGCGATCCACGAGTCGACCGAACCTGACTGACAGGAACACCAACGGTGCTGCCATCAAGGTGAATGACCCACCGATGAACACCGTCGAAGCGCCTTGGTCGGTCAACAGCCGAGCCCAAACCGCGTCGAATGCTCCAAGCGTCGCAAACTCAATGGCGGCGAAGACGACGCCGGCAAACACCAAACGGTTGCCGAGCAAGCTGAGGAAACTGCGTTCCTCGATGATCGGCGTCGGTGCGGGTGCTCGCAGCCTAGTGACGACCGGGACGGCCATGAGCAGGATCGCAGCCGGGACCAGGAACGGGACTCGCAGGCCGAAACGTTCGGCCAGCAACGCTCCAATGACCGGCCCCAACGCAAAGCCCGCGACGGAGGCGGCCAGGATTCGCCCGAGTACCTCGCCCGGGCGGCCGGGTGACCAGTCCAGAACAACCCGCCGAGCCGCCGGGACGAACGCCCCCTCGGCAAACCCGAGCATGGCTCTGGCAAACACGAGCGTCCAGAGTCCGCGCGAATAGGCAGCCATGATGAGTGCCAGCGCTCCCATCAGCGTGCCGACGATCAGCATCGTCTTGGCATGACCTCGATCGGCATACCGAGACAACCAGACGTAGCCGATGAAGGCCGTGATGAATGCTGCCCCTGCTACCAGACCGAGTCCGGAAGTCGGGAGGTCGTACTTCTCCTGTAGATCGGCCAGCAAGGCGATGATGACCCCCAGCCCCACCGTGTTGGCGGCAACCGCGAGGTGCAGGATGACCTGATCGGTTCTACGTGGAGACTTCGTCACTGAGCGGGATACTCGTCGGCCGCGGTCGGGAAGTCATGCCGGATGTTCTCGAGAAAGTCGACATCCACCAGAAGGGCACGCAGACAAAGGCCGGCAATCTGGTGTGCAACTGCATCTGGGTTGCTCATCGATCGGGTGCCTGCTTCGGTGAGCGAACCTTCGATCGTCCATTCAATCGCTTTGCTTGCCGCGGCAGGGTCTATCCCCACGAATTCACCGGCATCGATACCCGCGCGAATCAGCGCGGTACGGGCTTCACCCAGACGCTGGGACCGAGCCCTGGCACCTGCAAAGTCGAGTTCCTTCAACAGGCCTGGTGTGGCATTGACCCCTACCGCGTATGGCGATCGGAGTGCCACGCTGAGATCCTCAACCAGATACCGATAGAGACGCAGGGCGGGAGATCCACGGCCGGCGAGCTGCCGTTCAGCCGCCTCCACTGCAGCTCCCAGGTCATGCTTGAGAATCGTGTTCATGATCTCCGTCTTTGAGGCGAAGTGGTGAAACAGTGTCGGAATCTCGAGCTCGCAGGCGTCGGCGATCTCTCTTGTGGAAGTCTGCTGATATCCATTGGTGGCAAACAAGTCGGCGGCGTTGCGCAAGATCACGTCGCGGAGGCCGGCCGTGTCGGCATCGTGCCGAAGCCCCGAGATTCCCTCCATCAGGTGGCCTCGAGGGCCCGCATATAGAGGTCCCACTCGTCATCCGAGATCAACCGTTCCGACCTGTAATGGTCGCGGGCATCATCGAGCATCTTCTCGACTGCACGCTCTTGCTCGTCGGTGAGGGGCAGAGGTTGATGTTTGGCGAGGATGTCGTCCATCCGTTCCCGGGCCAAGTCCAGAGTGTCCTTCTTCCCACTCTCGATCCAGGTCGGGTACGTCGTCTCATCGGAGACCTTCGGGAAGAAGTGCTCGTCCCGCCAATGCTCGCGTGTGTCCTCGGTGCTGAGATAGTGACCGGGTATGGGTCCAATTTCATTGATGAGATCGACGGACAAAGTATCCGGGTTGACCGTCGTTCCTCCGAGCATGCGGCCGATCCATCCGGCCGTGTCATCGTCCATGATCGAGAGGACCGGGTGATAAACGAGTTCGCCGGTCGTCCCGCCCTGGAATATGTGGATGTTTCCCCCTGAAATGGCAGCAATGAGTGATCCCAGGCCCTTTTCCTGCGCGCACTGGTAGTCGAACTTCTTCGACAAGCTGGTGAATCCGGCGCTCGTACACGACGGGATCTCGTGACTGCGGAGCCACTGGTTCATCCCGACATGCCCGAGCGCGTTGAGAACCGATCCAAACACTGGGGATCCGGTACGCATGTCCATCGGCTCGAACCCGTATTGAATAGAGAGCGGTGCCCCGGGTTTGATCAGTTGGACCAGCACAATCCAACCCATAGTCATGGCAGCAGCCATCACCAGGCTGCCCGCGATAGATATCGGCGATTCCGCTCCCATTATCGATCCAACAGTCGGTTGAACGGGCATACCGGCCTCGACGTAGGTGAACGCCGCATCGACAGCGTCTCCATAGATGGTCAATGGAGAACCCGCATCCAGTTCGGGTTCCAGGTTGATTCCAAGATCTTTGGCCAGTTGAACCGCAAATACCTCGCAACCCTTCGAGTAGCCGTAGTGCTGCGCCTTCCCCGAGTAGCGAAGTCCTGAAGCCAGCGTCTCGAGGAAGGTCATGACCGGAGGCACACCTTGAATCTCGGTATATGAGAAGACCGCGTCACCCATATGGCAGTTCTCCAACGCATCGGCGACGATCGTGGCTTCACGGTGTTCCTGCAACGTTGCCGGACGGGTCTCCCAGGTGTCGAGATCCACGTGTCGCATTCCCATCCCTTGCATGAAATGGAGAGTGTCCCCACCGATTGTCAAGTCACTTTGGCCGTCACGAGCCGTGACTACGTAACGGCTCGGAGTACGACGGAGGCATTCCTCGGCCAGCCAGGCGGGAATCCTGACCCGCATCTCTTCGAAATCCACCCGGCAATCGTTGGCCGCGAACAGCTTCAATGCCCGCTCGCTCTCTACCCGCATGCCTGTGCTCTCGAGGGTGAACAACGCGGAACCATGGATGGTCTCCAACTCCTCCGGGCTGAGAGTCTCCAGGGGCTTCATCCCACGGGTGAAACCTTTCAACATTGGGCACCTCCGCTTGAGACCGATTGTCGCGAGTCGCCGACATGTGTAGCCTACCTATCAATCGATAGGATGCCAGCAAACGGCCGACAATGCGCCGGGATCGATCTGATTTGATCGACGAATTGGCTGAGCAGGTCACAGGAATGAAGCGCCGACCCACGACAAGGTAGGGGCAGCCATGTTGAACGGATTCACCCGTAGATTCCCACCACTCGAGATGCTCACCGCTGAGGAAATGGAATCCATTCACGGTGGTGCTCTCTATGTCCTCGAAAAGACCGGAATGCGGATCGAGCATCCCGGCGCGCTCAGCTTTCTCGCCGAGAACGGATGCTCTGTCGACCTCGAATCTGAACGGGTGCGGTTCCCAGCCTGGTTGGTCGAGGAGTGTCTGCGGAAGGTTCCAACCCACTTCAGGTTGCGCGCCCGAGACCCCAATCAAGATCTCATGGTGGGCGGCGACACCTTCTACTTCATGCAAGGCATGGGCATGCAGTTCGTAGACCTCGACACCTGGGAGATCCGACCAGCCACGGTCGACGAACACCGGCAGGCGATGATCGTCGCCGACGCATTGCCAAACGTTCACCTGGCTGAAGCTTGGGAGATCTATACGGAGAGAGAAGGCGTCCCACCGGTCATGGTGATGCTCGAGAACCTCGCCAACGGAATCCGGTACTCCACCAAGGCACAGGTGGCGGGCAACATCCAGGACTCCGAAGTCTTCGCGATCGAGCTAGCTCAAGCGGTCGGGATCGATCTCTTCCCTGAGATTGAGCATGCCTCGCCACTGATGATCGGGAGCGGTGGCGTGGATGCCGCGTTCCGATACATGGACGCCGGCATGCCGATTTGTCCGGCCCTAGGAGTGGCCATGGGAGCACAAGGTCCGGCGACGATCGCCGGATCTCTGGTCCTTCAGGTAGCCGAGACCATGGGCTGGGCGGTCCTGACGCAGCTGCACCGGCCGGGAGCGCCCATCGCCATCCACCACGGAGCCGGTGCTCTCGACATGAGAACCGGCATCGACATCTGGGGCGGCCCGGCGGTGTCGGTCTCAACCACGATGATGAACCAGATGCTCCGCCGCTACGGCATCCCCATCTGGTCCAACGCCGGATTCGCCAGCGACTCAAAGAAGATCGACTTCCAGGCCGGGTTCGAGAAGTCCACCGGGGCACTGATGGCAGCACTGTCGGGAGGCCATCTTCAGTTGTTCCAGGGCGGCTCCAGCACGGAACTGCTCTACAGCCCGGAGTTGGCGGTGATGGACGACGACATCGCAGGATGGATCGGCCGGGTTCTACAGGGGGCGCGCATCGACGATGAGACCCTCGCCATAGACGTGATCAACGAAGTCGGTCCAATTCCCGGCAACTACCTGGGACATGCCCACACAAGGGAGTGGTGGAACAAGGAAGACTCGTTCCTCGCGGTGACGGACCACGAGCCCTACTCGTCATGGGTGATGACCGATCGCAAAGACATGCTGGACAAGGCCAAAGGCAAGGTCCAGGACATTCTCGCCACGCATCAGCCGAAACCTCTAGCCGACTCTGAAGAGGAAGCCATCGAAGACATCCTCACCGAAGCGCGGGGTCACTACCGGGGGAAGGGCGTGATCTCCGACGCCGACTGGTCGACCTACATG
>CBDTUP010000223.1:0-5061 GCA_965363685.1 uncultured bacterium
CGACTTCAAAGGCATCCGCACCCGACTCAGCCATCGCCTGAAACATCTCGACCGAGTGTCCCGGATCCGGCAAACCGGCGGTCATGAATGGAAGTAAGGCGGTCCCGCCTGCTCGTCTTCTAGCTGCGAACAGTTCTTCGAGGTCTGCGGCGCTCATGACATCTCCTCGGCGATCTGCTGCACATTCTTGTCACCCCGTCCGGACAGGTTGATCAGCACGGTCTTTCCCCTGAGATTCGTAGCCTCCCTCGCCACCCAGGAGATGGCATGAGCCGATTCCAAGGCAGGAATGATCCCTTCGGTCTGAGCAAGAAGCTTGACGCCATCCAATGACTCATCATCGGTGATCGATACATACCGTGCCATCCCCTGATCCTGGAAATAGGCATGTTCCGGTCCAACTCCCGGATAGTCCAGTCCTGCCGAAATCGAATGAGCTTCTTGTACCTGGCCATCCGAGTCCTGCAGCAAATACGTGCGCGTGCCGTGGATTATTCCGGGAGAACCCTCACCGAGGGAGGCACCGTGCTTGCCGGTCGCAATACCTTTGCCGGCCGCCTCGATACCGACCAGGTCTATCCCCATATCCGCGAACGGATAGAACATGCCGATCGCGTTCGAACCCCCACCCACGCAGGCCACCACCACATCCGGAAGATCATCGCCCAACTGCGCAAGTGATTCCTCGCCGATCACCTTCTGGAACTCCCGAACCATCCAAGGGAACGGATGCGGACCAACAACCGAGCCGATCACGTAGTGGGTCGACTCGACAGTGCCGACCCAATCACGCATGGCCTCGTTGACGGCATCTTTGAGAGTCCCGGCACCGCTCGTCACCGGGATGACTCGTGTACCGAGCATGTCCATCCGGTAGACATTGAGTGCCTGCCGTTCGATGTCCTTCTCGCCCATGAAGACCTCGCATTCGAGGCCGAGCAGGGCGGCAGCGGTGGCCGTAGCGACACCATGCTGGCCGGCGCCGGTTTCGGCGATGATGCGTGGCTTGCCCATTCGGTCCGCCAATAGACCTTGACCGATCGCGTTGTTGATCTTGTGGGCGCCTGTATGGGCAAGGTCCTCCCGCTTGAGCAAGACCCTCACGCCCAGTTTCTCGCTCAACCGGGCGGCTTCGAATATGGGCGTCGGCCGACCGACAAAATCACGCAAGAGTCGATCGAGTTCGGTACGAAAGTCCGGGTCCTCCCACGCCGATCTGAAGGCTTGTTCGAGTTGGTCGAGAGCAGGCATCAACGTTTCGGGTGCGAACCGTCCGCCGTAGTCTCCGAAGCGGCCATGCCGGTCGGGTTGGTCCAGTTTCATGCGGTTTTGGCCTCTCTGACGAATGCCTTGATCAGGTCCGGGTCCTTGATTCCGGGCCCAGACTCTAGGCCGGACGAAGCGTCCACGCCCCACGGATGGATACGGGCAATTGCCGCGGAGACGTTCGCCGGGGCCAGTCCGCCTGCCAGAACGAAGTCGCGATCCACACCTTCGAGCAGACTCCAGTCGAAGGCGGTACCGGTCCCTCCGTACTGCGACGCATCGTAGGTATCTAGCAACGGGATCCGATCGTCCGGCACAACGCCGAGGTCTATCTCTCTACGCACGGGCACCGGGTGCAAGACCAGCAAGCCCTTCGCTCTTGCCGCTCCCCCGGCAGCAACTGCATGTTTCCCGTGTGGCTGGACCCCGGTGGCTCCGCTGAGAACGACCCAACGAAGCAACTCCTCCGGCGGTGCATCGACCGTGACCAGCACCCGGTGGACCGGCACGCCGTCTCCCAGTTTCCCGGCCGTCTCGACCGAGACCCGGCGAGGGGATTCCGCCAGCACAAAGCCGACCGCGTCGGCCCCGGCCTCCACGGCCGCGTTGACGTCGGTAGCCGTTCGCAGTCCGCATACTTTCACCCAGGTCACGGCGCTACTGCCGAGATCTCGGAAACCAGCCGACCAGGGTCGGCGGCCTTGACAAGGCTCTCTCCCACCAGGACGGCGTCGAATCCGGCCACCAGCATCCGGCCGGCATCGGTGGGTGTGTGAATCCCGCTCTCGGCCACCTTCAGAACTGACGAGCCGATCAGAGGCGCCAGTCGCTCTGCGGTCGCCAAGTCGACGTCGAAAGTCGCCAGGTCGCGGTTGTTGACACCGATGATTTCCGCCCCCAGTCGGCCGGCCCGCTCGACCTCTTGCTCCGTATGAGTCTCGACCAGAACCGGGATACCGATATCGCTCGCCTCCCGGTACAGGTCGCCCAGCGTCGCTTCATCGAGGATCGCGACAATCAGCAGAATGGCGTCGGCGCCCATTGCCAACGACTCCCAAACCTGGGCAGGATGGATGATGAAGTCTTTTCTCAACACAGGGAGACGTATAGCGGTGCGAACCTCCCTCAGGTCGTCGGCCGAGCCGGAGAAGTGATCCCGTTCGGTGAGCACCGAAATCGACGCCGCTCCCCCGGCCTCATAGGCTCGAGCCTGACGAGCGGGATCCAGCCCTGCGTTCAAAACGCCGCGGGAGGGAGAGCGGCGTTTGATCTCTGCGATTACCGACATACCCGGACTCGCCAGGGCATCGGCGAACGAGCGCCGTCTCGAAGTCACCGTCGCCTTGTACTCATCCATACGAGCGATGACCTGAGGGAGCCGTTGTTCAACGGATGCCACGATGTCGGGAAGCATTCGGCCTATATCGTAGAGTCGGCAGGCGATTCAACCGGCAACGTGACCTGGAATCGTGTCCCCGGTCGGTCATGCTCTGATGAGGCCTCGATAGTTCCTCCCATAGCCGTCACGACCTGATGGACGATCGAGAGACCGAGTCCCGAGCCTTCCGGCCGGATTCGCCGATACTTCCTCGCCACATAGAACTTCTCGAAGATGTGCGGAAGATCGTTGGCGTGAATGCCCGGACCCGTGTCGGCGACTTCGAGCCTGATCGCTCCGGAGCCGACGGCGACCCGGACCGACACCCTTCCGGCTTCCGGCGTATACCGGAGAGCGTTTTCGATGAGGTTTCCCGCCACCTGATCAAGGCGGTCGGGGTCTACCTCGACCGATCCGGTGCCGGTTGATTCGTACGTCAGCGTCACGTGAGCTGCGTCGGCTCGCGGTCGGTAGGTCTCAACCGTCTCACCAAGGTGAGCAACGACGTCCACCGATTCATTTCGGATGGTGAACTCACGTGACTCGAGGCGGGCGAGCAGCATCAGATCCTCGATCAACCGCCGGAGCCGGCCGGTTTCTCTTTCGAGTACCAGCGCGATCCGAGAGATCTCTTCTGGGGGCAGATCACCTTCCTCCAGGATCTCGACATACCCGGAAACGGTGGTGAGGGGGGTTCGTAGATCATGTCCAACGCTCATCAAGAACTCGCTCTCACGCCGGCGCGCGGCTTCGATCTCGTCCGCCATGTCGTTGAAGGATCTGGCAACTTCAGCGATCTCATCCGAACCTTCCACAGGGGCCCTGGCGTCGTGGTTCCCCGCGGCCAGCTCACCGGCAGCAAGGCGAAGATGGCTGAGTCGCTTCACCAGCCAGTTGGACATCCGGCCGGCTGCCACCGCGGCTACCGCTGCCGCGACGATGAGAGGAAACAGCATCGGCTGGATGATCGGGCCGAGCTTGAGCGGGTCCGACTGCCTCGTCATCACCGCCGCCAGCACACTTCCAGAATCTCCGATCGGGGCCACCGAGTTGGCAACCACTTCGACGCTTGAACCGGCTTCGGGGAGTAACACCCGGGTAGCCATCGTCTGACCGGTCAGCACTGCCTGATGGTCAAAGGAGTTCACCACGGCAGCCGGAAGCGATCCGCCGATGACTCGCTCAGTTGGGGTCACCGCCACCAGCCTCACCTGTGCATCAGGTCCGGCCACCCTGGCAGCCTCCTGCATTACCCGCCTGACGTTGGGTGCTTCCGCCTGGGAGAGAACCTCACGCGCCACAGCTCCATCGAGTTCGACACCGTCGTCCGTGAGTGCATCCTGAAGGAGCACGACGATCTGCCCGATTTGTCGCTCCATCTCGGTTCTCGTTTGGTCTCGGACCGCGGCCAGAGTCGCCAATCCTCCGAGAATCGCAACAATCAGCAGCGTTGTCGCCATCGCTGCGAGCAGGGCCCAGAAAAAGCGGCGGCGCATTTCACCCCACCTCGACCCGGTATCCGACTCCCCACACAGTTTCGATCGGGATGTCCTCGAGCTTCTTGCGCAACTGCCTTATGTGGACATCCACCGTCCGGGTTTCTCCAAAATACTCGTAACCCCACACCGCCTCCAGGATCTGTGCTCGCGACAGCACCAGACCCTTGTTGTCGGCGAGATACCAGAGGAGATCGAATTCCTTGGCGGTGGGCCGCACAGTCTCACCACCGGGTGATCGGACCTCGCGGCGTCCGCTGTCGATCTCCCAGCCCGCGATTTCGATAACTCGCCGGTCGGTCGGTCGGTCCTGCGACCGGCGCAGAACCGCCTTGACCCGGGCCACGAGTTCGCGTGCGGAGAACGGCTTCGTGACATAGTCGTCGGCACCGATTTCGAGACCGATGATCTTGTCGATCTCAGTGTCTCTGGCCGTGAGCATGATCACCGGTATATCGGACTTCTTCCGGATGCGGCGGCAGACCTCGACACCGTCCATTCCCGGGAGATTGAGATCGAGCAGCACCACCAGCGGTTCCGTGCGGTCGAGGCGGCGCAAGCCTCCCTCACCACTCAACTCGTGCACGAGTTTGAGGCCTTCGCGGTCGAAGACGGTTGCCAGCATCTCCCCGATGCTTTCCTCATCCTCAATCAGCAGAACCGAACCTTTACTCATGGCGCTCCATCATCGCGGGTCCGTGCAGGCCGCACGCGCCTTTCCACGGTCGCGTGAGATTCCCAGGGTCGACCGGCATTGTTAGAAAAGGGTCAACGATCCGTGAAAACATCGAGCGGAAGCTCGACCGCAACTGCGGGCACACTGCCACCGTCCCACCGAACTTCCAGCGGATCTCCCGCGGCCACCTCTCGCCGAATCAAACCCATCGCCACCGGCGACCGCAGGTTCAATGACTCTCCGAC
>CBDTUP010000224.1:0-5057 GCA_965363685.1 uncultured bacterium
CATTGCAGTGGTGGCATGACCGAATAGCTCCGGGCGCTCGAGCCGCTCGAGCTGATAGGTCCCGCCGTCCTGGCGCTCGGTCCATCCTGACGGCAGGTCATCAAGAGTGTCGATTTCGGCGAGGTTGATTACATCGTTGTCACGTACCGGAGCGATGACTTTCCGTCCGTCGTCACGCAGATTGTCGACGAGCGTCGCAATGGCGTTGAGGGCTAGCAAGACCGCCATGTCTTCGAAGGTATGCCGCAGGCGAGGTGGACGCTAGAGAAGTATGTCATGGAGGGGTCGGCCGGTCGGCAGGTTGGCGGCATGCAGACTGCCTCTGAGGGTTCGAGCGGCCCTAGACGGCGAGTGGCTGGAGTGTGGCCCGCCGGCGGCGGACCAGTCCGTTGATTGTGTAGATCGCGAGGGCAAGCCAAACAAGGGTGAATCCGACCAGTCGATCGCGTCCGACGAGCTCGTCGTAGATGAGCACACCAATTAGGAACTGCATCGTCGGTGCGATGTACTGAAGGAGACCGATAGTCGAGAGCGGAATCCTGGTTGCAGCAGCTCCGAAGAGGAGCAGAGGGAGAGCTGTTGCCAGTCCGGTCATGATCAGCAGGACGCTGACGCGCGGTCCGGCGGCAACGAACGATCCGTCACCTCGACCGGCGAGAATAACCAGGAACCCGACGGCTGGAACGAGAACGAAAGCGATCTCGACCGTCAGGCTCTCGAATGGGCCGATCGCAACCATCTGTTTCTTGAGGAGGGCGTAGGAGGCGAAGCTCGTTGCGAGTACCAGGGCGATCCAGGGAATGGCACCGACGGCGACTGTCATATAGGCAACTCCGCCTGCGGCGATTCCGATTGCTGCCCACTGAACGGGATCGAGGCGCTCGCGCAGGACGATCACGCCGAGAGCGACGTTGAATAGAGGGTTGATGAAGTAGCCGAGGCTCGACTCGACGATATGGCCGTTGTTGACGGCCCATATGTAGGTCGCCCAGTTGAGGGTCAAGAGCGAACCGGCGGCGAGCAGGCGTACCAGGGATCCTCGCTGAAGGCCGCGGATCTTCGGCCACGAACGTCGCAGGCCAACAATGGCCCCCAGTAGAAGGGTCGACCAGACGATCCGATGGGCCAGAATCTCGAGGGAGTCGACCGATTCGATTGCCTTCCAGTAGATCGGGAGAAGCCCCCACAACAAGTAGGCCCCGATCCCGAACGCAATCCCACGATTCATCCGCGGCATTCAAGCACCCACAGATTCTCTGGGCAGTGCCAGGCATCGAGACGCTAGGCCGACTGCCCGGAAATCTCGGACGGCTACGGGTCGGGGTTCTCGCCGAGGAGGCGGCCGCGGAAGACACCGGCCGAGCGGATGAACAGAACCGAAGGAAGACCCTCTGCCAGTTCCTTGATCCGCTCGGCGTAGCCGATCTCATCTCCGCGAATGGTAGTGCGGAGGCCCATGAGGACCACGTCGGCGCTCACTGACTCTCTGAAGATCTGCTCGCTGATCGATAGATCGTCGGACTTCTGGAGAATGTCGATTCTGGCGTCGATTCGAGCTGAGCTGATGACCTGCTTCAGCAGCTTTCGATTGCGTTGAATCATCATCTCCGAAGTCGCAACGCTCTTGAGAGTGATCTGAGCATTGCGCCACTCGGGATTCAACGACAACAGATGGGCAAATAGCGCCAGCATGTCCCCATTGTTCTGTAGCCCACCCCACCAGACGACGATCTTCCTGCGCTTGCGACTCGAGAGAGGCCGAGCATGACAGATGACAGACGAGATGCCGATCGTCGCCAAACGCTCGATGATCCGCAACACCTCGGCTTGTCGATCGGGTTTCTCACTCCAGCCGAACATCACCGTGTTCGATGAGATGCCGGCAATGCCGTTTGCCTGCGCAACGTTGACCACGCCATCGATGAAATCCTCGACGACGTCTACTTCTCCAAACGCCACAACGCCCATCTCGTCGAGGTCCCGATTGAGGGTGACGGTTCGTTCGTCGACGGAAGGGCCGAACTCCTCTAACGATCCAACCTGGAGATCGCTCACCGTGAGGATCCCTCGGTCTTGAACGAGCCATGATGCGAATCGAACCAACGCCGGTCTCTTGCGCGGGTCACCTGCGAACAGGAGAACATTCGGCCGCCAGTTGCGGGGGTCTTCGGGGAGGCGACGCAATTGGAGGACCGTTGAGCGAACGAGAGCCAGCAGGGCACCCCGGCGCAAGTCGCCCCAAGGAGCCGTCAATGCCCGGCGCCTCATTATGAGATAGACACCGACCTCTACAACAACTGCGACCGCTAGCGCCAACGGGTTGATGAGGAACATGACCCAGAAACAACCGAGGGCTCCCGCCAGCGAAATCCACGAAGGAACGCGCAGCGACGGCCTGAAGGACGGGTCTCCCGAAAGCCGCTCAATTCCGGCAACGAGATTCACCATTCCATAGGTCGTGAGAAAGAACATCGTCAGGACAGGGGCGACGGCGTTGAGGTCACCGAGCAACACAGCCCCCAGTGCAACGGCAACCGAGATGAGCAAAGGAACGCCGGGGCCCTCGATTCGCTGGATCCGTTTGCCCACGAAGCGGGGAAGCACGCGGTCGTCGACCATGGCTTCGAGTGTGCGAGGGGCGCCGAGAACGCTTCCGACCGCCGAGGAGAATATGGCGCCCCACAGGCCGGGGAAGATTAGGAAACCAAGGCCGCCTGCCAGTGTGAACCAGATGAGATTGTCGTTGACGAGTTCTTCTGGAGTTGCCGCTATCCCAAGTCCGACGACGACGCCGAGGTAGACGACGAACCCGACCAGCACCGCCGCGATCGAACCACGTGGAATCGATCGAGCCGGATGGTCGAGATCGCCTGATAGAGAGACCCCGGCCATGATGCCGGTGACCGCCGGGAAGAAGACGGCGAACACGGGCCAGAATTCAATACCGTCCGAGGCCCCGGCGAGTTCGACGGCTTCGGGGGTGTTCGAGGCGATGCCGAAAACCAGGGCACCGAGTGCCAGCACGATTCCGCCCATGATCGGCAGTTGCAGCCGCAGGGCCAGGTCGGCTCCGCGTGCGGCCAAGAGGGCCACGATCAACACGGTTGCCGTCGCCACCGGCTTCTGTGGAAGGTCGGGCCAGATCAGTTGCAGGCTCTCGGCCAGACCGAAGGCATAGAGCGTGACGCTGAATGCCTGGGCGAGGAAGAGGGGAATGCCGATGGCAGCCCCAATCTCGACACCGAGGCTGCGGGAGATGATGTAGTAGGCGCCTCCGGCCCCGACCCGCATGTTGGTTGCGACCGTGCTGACGGACAGGGCGGTTGCGAACGTCACTGCGTTGGCGATGACGACGATTGCAATCGCTCCGACCAGGCCGACATTGCCCACTACCCAGCCGGTACGTAGGAAGAGAATCACGCCGAGGATTGTGAGGATTGAAGGTGTGAACACCCCGATGAAGGTTCCGAGTTTCCCGGAACGGCTCGGGGTCTTTCGGAGAGGTCGACTCAGTTTGGAAAGGAAAGTCACGCAGACGGAAGAATAGGCAGTGCCTTTGTCTGGCGCCGCCTATCGAAGAACCGCCCGGGCGGTTCGTGCGTAATGGTTGCTACGCGAGAGAAGGGGATTCCATGCGTAAGCGACGAAACGTCGCCATTCTCACACTGGCCCTTACACTGGTTCTGTCTACATTTGCCGCGGCTGGTGCTACCCACACCGACGTCATCGCAAAGACCATTCCTGTCAGCGACGTAGATGTGTCACTCGAGTTGGTGGCCGATGGGTTCACGACCCCTCTGTGGGCGATCAACGCCCCGGGGGACAACAAGAGGCTGTTCGTTGTCGATCAGGTCGGGAAGATCTGGGCGATAGAGATCCACCCGGGCGATCCTGCTCAGGTGCCGGAACGAAGTCTGTTCCTCGATATTGGAGTTGACGGTCTCGACCTGCTGGTTCCGCTCGGAGCCTTCGGACCCGGCAGCTTCGACGAACGCGGACTTCTGGGTCTGGCATTTGACCCCGATTATCGCCACAGCGGCCTCATCTATACCTACTCATCAGAACCCGTGAGCGGTCCGGCGGACTTCAGCACGATGCCGCCCGGCGAGACCGCCAATCATCAGGGTGTGCTCCGTGAGTGGCATGTGCCGAATCCCAAGCGTCCGGGTTCCGTCGTTGACCCAAACAGCAGCAGGATTCTCCTCACCATTGATGAACCCCAGTTCAACCACAACTCCGGCGCCATCGTGTTCGGGCCCGACGGATTCCTATACGTGGCGGTCGGAGACGGTGGATCTGCCGACGATCAAGGTATCGGCCATGCCGACGGTGGCAACGGTCAGGATCTAGGTCCGGGCAACCTCCTCGGCAAGATCCTGAGAATCGATCCGCGCGGGTGGAACTCGGCCAACGGGAACTACGGGATTCCGGCGGACAACCCATTCGTTTCCTCAGGTGCTCCCGATGAGATCTGGGCCTACGGCTTCCGCAACGCCTTCCGCATGTCTTTCGATCAGCGGACTGGTGAGTTGTATGCGGCCGATGTCGGTCAGAACGACATCGAAGAAGTCAATCTCGTCGTCGCCGGTGGCAACTACGGCTGGCCGGTGAAAGAGGGCACTTTCCTATTCGAGATGAACGGTGACGAACGCGGGTTCACCACCGCCAACTCGCCCGGGGTTCCCGCCGGGATGATTGATCCAATCGCTCAGTACGACCATGACGAGGGGATTTCGATCGGAGGTGGCTTCGTCTACCGAGGATCCGAGATCAAGGACCTGAGTGGGAGCTACGTATTCGGAGACTTCTCCAGGGGGTTCTTCCCGGGCAATGGGCGCTTGTTCCACCTCGACGAGGATGGGCAGATCGCCGAACTCCTGCCCGATGGAGCGGCTCTTGGCCGCTACGTGATGGGATTCGGTCAGGATCGCAGCGGTGAGGTCTATGTGCTGACCAGCGCCAACCTGGCACCGGTAGGAACAACCGGAACGGTTCATCGTCTGACAGATGGCGAGTAGAAACACCTAGACGAATTCGTCGATGGAGCCCCTGGAGCC
>CBDTUP010000225.1:0-5046 GCA_965363685.1 uncultured bacterium
CGCCGAGGGTGAGCACATCACCGGCATCATCGACTTCGGCGACATGGTGCACGGACCGCTCGTTGCCGATCTGGCGGTAGCAATCGGCTACCAGGTACTCGGAGACGCAGAACCCATCGACGTCATCGAGGAGATGGCCGCCAGCTTCAGCCGCCACAACCCCCTGGAAGCCCAGGAACTCGAGGTGCTTGTCGACCTCGTTGCCGGGCGTCTCGTGCAATCGCTCATCATCGGCGATTGGCGGGCGTCTATTCACGCGGACAACACCGAGTACATCCTCGACTATTCGGAGAGCACATGGCGCGCCCTGCAGAGGTTGTCCGAGTCGGATCCCGTCGAGTCGATCGCTCGCCTCACGCAACGCAGCATGACGGCGACCGCGCCGAAAGAGGATCTCATCGAACACCGTCGCCGGCGGTTTGGACCCGGCCTAGAACTCTCCTACGACGAACCTGTGCATCTAGCGAATGCGGAAGGCGTATGGATGTACGGCGCGGACGGCGAGCGGTTCCTCGATGCCTACAACAACGTCCCCCACGTCGGCCACAGCCACCCGGCAGTAGCGCAGGCGATTGCTCGCCAGGCGACCGTCCTCAATACCAACACTCGCTACCTGGTGGACGACATTGTCGAGTACGCCGACCGGCTGAGCGGATTGTTCCCGGAAGGTCTCGATGTCGTGCTCTTCGTCAACTCGGGTAGCGAAGCGAATGACCTGGCCTGGCGGATCGCCAGAACCGTCACCGACCGTGAAGGAATGGTTGTCACCGAGCACGCCTACCACGGCTCGACGGACCTGACGATGGCGACTTCACCGGAGGAGCTGAGAAAGGCTGATCTGCGCCCGTGGGTGGGAACCGTTCCCGCTCCCGATACACGGAAAGGACGTGGTGCCGAGATCGGGACAAGCTATGCAGCGCTGCTCGACTCCGCGGTTGCCGACCTGGAAGCCGGCGGGCATCAGGCCGCCGCCTTCGCCTGTGACACCATCTTCTCCAGCGACGGCATTTTCGATGCCCCTACCGGCTACTTCCGGGGGGTGGCCGAGCGAATACGTAGTGCCGGGGGGCTATTCATCGCCGACGAAGTACAGGCAGGTTTCGGCCGGGTCGGAGAGCGCATGTGGGGCTTCGCAGGCCAGGGAGTGACACCCGATATCGTCACCCTCGGCAAACCGATGGGCAACGGCTATCCCGTGGCTGCGGTTGTAACCACGAGCGCCATCGTCGAGGCCTTCTGCGAGCGCGGGTACTTCTTCTCTACCTTCGCCGGCAACTCCGTGGCGGCCGCAGCAGGAACAGCCGTACTCAACGTGATGGAGTCGGAGAACCTCCCTGCCAAATCAGAGCGTCTGGGCATCCTGCTCCGTTCGAAGCTGACGGACCTCCAGCAACGGCACCCGGCGATAGTCGATGTGCGAGGTGCCGGACTGTTCATCGGCGTTGAGATGCAGGACGAGGCTGTTGCCCGGTGGGTGGTCGAGCAGATGCGAACGGAACGCGTGCTCATCGGTCGAACCGGAATTCGGGGCAATGTCTTGAAGATCCGTCCTCCACTGGCGTTCGAGGATGAGCATGCCGACTTGGTCCTCCAGGCATTGGATCGAGTTCTGAGCGAGATAGGTTGAGAGGCCCCTGCAGATCTGAGGAACAGTCGCCGCGGCCGGCCGGCGGTTTCATCGACCAGAAACCTTCCAGGTAACTAGTCCATTCAGGACCACTCGCTATGTGTCTCTACCACTCACCGTGGTGGCCGATGTAGAGGTCAAGGAGCGGGAACATGAGAGACAGGTCAACCGAGCGTTGCGAATTCTGCGGTGGCCAAGCCGTGGCATTCCAGCATGGCGCTCGAGTCTGCGGTCGCTGCGGTACCCGACGGACCTTGGGGGAGAGTCCTGTCATCCTTCCCCGCCGTTCTAGCAGGGCAGCCCTCATCAGCCTCCTTTCTTCAGGATTGCTCCTGAAGCTGATGATGGGCTCGGTAGCACTCGCGGCCGTCACAGGATTGGCAGCGGTTTCAGTTCTACCCTCCAACAACGTCGCTCCTGGATCGTCGGATTCGACGGTGACTGAGTCGACGATGACCGATCCAAACACTTCGGGCGTTGAAGGACCCGGCGATTCTGTGCTCACCGAGGGTGAGCTGGACGAGATCGTCATCGAGGCGCGCAACCAGGCCGAGAACGCCGGCGAACTCGCCGACGCTGCAAAGGACTGGGCGAACTGTGTGGCAGATTTCGCTCAGGAACACCGGGGCGAAGGCATCCATCCCCAGGAGATTTGCGGCGAACACCCTCGCCCGTCTGAATACGGACTAGGCAACGAAAACGGCAATCGCGGACTAGGTCTTTCAGATCACAGCGAAGGGAACCCTGGAGAGAATCGGGGCAACTCCGCTGACGCCCCCGGCCGCGACGCCACCGAAGCAGCGCTCGAGCCCGACAACAGATCCGAGAAGGACGATTCCAAGGAAAAGGCTGCCGAGGACGAGAAGACTAGGAACGAGAAAGAAGCTCCGGACGATTGAGGCTACTCAGTTGACCTTCTTCGGCACCGATCCGGTCAAGGTCAATATCGGCCGCATGCACTTGTGAGCAAAGTCGGCCGCCGGGTCGAACATGAGCGGGCATCCGCCATCAATGACAGTGACATCGCTCTTCCTACCCAACTCGGTTGCCTCTTCCGAAACACTGCCTGCACCGAATGACCGGTGCATCCACACACGCTTGATCCCGTGCGCGATCGCATCCTCCATCACCGCCACTGCGTTGTCGGGACTGGTCCCGATCACGACCGCGTCGACTTCTCCAGGGATCGAGCCGAGATTCGGGTAGCAGGGATCGCCTTCGATCTCAGTCGCATTCGGGTTGACTGCAGAGACCTCATATCCACGCTCCCGAAGTCGCTGATAGACGATGTTGCTGCCGTGGCCCTGTGGGTTCCGCGAGACCCCGACTACGGCAATGCGCTTCTGCGCCAGGAAATCGGCTGCGGCTTCCTTGATCGTCACCATGTTGTCTCCATTCGCCTATTGGACAAGTGTCCCCAACAATCGGCTTACAGACCAGGGTCGAAATGCCTTCTGAGAAACGCAAATGGGCGGGGATCGATCGCGCCGATAGACAGTTAGGCCCGGCTGTTTGGTAGGCAGCATCGACTTGGCCGGCTCATTGGCTAGTTTTCTAATCAACGACGGAAAGGTTGCCGGTGCTTTCTCAGGTGCACGTTCTCCTCACATACACCTGCCCGTTCGAGTGTGATCACTGCTTTGTGTACTCGAGTCCGTATGCGGAGGGAACATTCACCGTCGGACAGATCGATGACCTCTTGGCGCAAGCTCGAGCTGTGCCAACAGTGGATTGGATCTATTTCGAGGGAGGCGAATCGTTCCTCTTCTACCCGCTGCTGCTGCACGGCATCCGATCGGCGCGCGAGCTTGGTTTCGAGGTGGGAATCGTGACCTCAGGCTTCTTCGGTACAACGCCTGAAGACGCTGAGTTGTGGCTCCGGCCGCCGGCAGAACTCGGTATCGGAGATCTCAGTGTCAGCGACGACGCCTTCCACCACGGCGCAGAAGAGGACAATCCCGCCAAGCGGACGCTACGGGCCGCAGAGAGCTTGGGAATCCCGACGGGCACCATCACGATCGACCCTCCCACACGGCCGTCGCAACCGGGCCAGGCCAAAGGAGAGGCCGTCGCAGGCGGATCGGTCATGTTCAAGGGCAGAGCGGCGGACCTTCTCGCCCCCGGGCTCCCGGGCCGCCCATGGCACACCCTGACCTCATGCCCCTATGAGTAGCTCGATTCACCCGAACGGATCCACGTCGACCCCTACGGCTACGCCCAGGTGTGCCAGGGCATCTCCATCGGGAACGTGTGGGAAACGCCGATCGGCGAGATCATGACGAATCATCGGGCGGCAGATCACCCGATTTGTGGACCGCTGGTCGATGGTGGACCGCAGGAACTCGCCTCGGCCTTCGGCTACTACCCGGCGGAACGATACGTCGACGAGTGCCACCTGTGTTTCGAGACCCGCAGGTCCCTGCTGGACCGTTTCCCTGCGGAGTTGGCCCCCCGCCAGGTGTACGGCCCCACTGCCCTTGGCTAGGTGTAGACGGTGAGGGAGACCGCGACGTAGTGCACCACGAACGCGGCCACAGTCAGGGCGTGGAAGACCTCATGGAACCCGAACCAGCGAGGTGACGGGTTTGGACGTTTCAACCCGTAAATCAGGGCACCCAGGCTGTAGAGCGCACCACCGACGATGATTAGCACCGTCACCGCCACGCCGGCCCCATCCATGAAGTCCGGCAGGTAGAACACTGCGACCCAGCCGAGAGCGACGTATACAGGGGTGTAAAGCCAGCGCGGGGCTCGCACCCAGAACACCCTGAACGCCACGCCGGCCAGCGCTCCCACCCAAACGATCCACAACAGCGTCCGCCCCTGTCCTTCTGGCAGAGCGAGCACCGCGAAGGGCGTATAGGTGCCGGCAATGATCAGGAAGATGTTCGAGTGGTCGAGCCGCCGCAGTACACCGTGCACCCGAGGAGACCAGTTCCCACGGTGGAAGAGAGCGCTGGTAGCGAACAGAAGCACGGCTGTGAAGGTAAAAATGGCAGAGACGATCCTCGCCTCCGGAGAACCTGCCAGGACAATCAGCACCATACCGGCGAAGAGCGCAACGGGGAACATAACGGCATGGAGCCATCCGCGCAGAAGCGGTTTCAGAGTTTCAGAGGGGCTGGAGGGCATACCTCTAAGTTACCAGCCGGTAGTATTTAGTTGAGAATTGAAGATACCCCCGTTCGGGATGTTCCGCTCAGAACGCTTGATGCATGAGCAGACCAAAGCTTCCAGGTAGTTCTCTAACGTAGAATCGAATGCACCTAACAAAGCACCTGAGGGTCGATTGGTCGGCGCCACGAGAGGCATCGGCCACTCGTGGTTCGCGGAACGTTGCCGCCTCGTGAGATTGCCGGCGAAAATCGGCTATGCCATGGGCGACCTCGGACTGTCGATCGCCTACTTCGCCCTGGGGT
>CBDTUP010000226.1:0-4997 GCA_965363685.1 uncultured bacterium
ACGAGGACAGGTCGGGAGAACGCGGGTCGGTGCTCACCTCCCTCGTGATCGCACTCGCAGACCCGGCGCCCCTGGACACCGATGTGATCGGCGAACTGCCTCGCTACAAGGGCCTCGATAGGCGCTATCACCGGTGGGCCGCGGTGGTGGAGGTTTGCCAATCGCTAGCGCTGCGACTGAGTGGAGCCGTCTGATGCCTGTTCAGTTCCGCAACGTCGACGCATCGCCGTCCGATGACGTACGTACCTGGCCTTACGAGGCGCTGGTGACCGTTATCGACCGCGGTCTCGTCCAGGATTGGCAGCCGGTCTTCGATGAGATTCGACGGTCGCCTTGGGGGCGTGTGGCCCGCCGGGTGGAGCGGTATCTGTCGTATCGTGAACCCGACGGTGTCGGCACGCTGTTCGGCCTCGCCGTTGCGCGAGCCCGCGCCGACGCCGACCGGGCCGATCGTGAGACGGTCGCGGCCCGGCTGCGGAAGGCAGTTGCCCGCTCGGGGCTCACCAACGCCGAGTTTGCCGAGCGGGTCGGAACCAGCGCATCGCGGTTGAGCACATACTTGAACGGGAAGGTCACGCCATCGGCAGCGATGATGCTGAGAATTGAGCAAGCGGCAGAGGACTCGCTGTGACCAATCGGAGAGCGCGGGAAGCGTGGGCCCCCGGTACCACAACGATCGGTTATTGGTGATCAACTCCCAGGTCCTCTGGTTGTCCCGGCCGGCCCCATCGCAAAATCGTGTAGCCAACTGTGGTCGCCAGGGCTGCGACACCTGCGACGGTCAGACGGGTACGGAGCTCCATTGAGGCCGGGTGGTCAACCTCAACGCCTTCGATGAGCAGCGGCCCGGGGTGGCCCCTCAACGAGCAGTTGCAGGGGAGTAACCCAGTTCGGGTTGCCGACCGCTACCGCCCCCGGCTGGTTTCGGCCCCAATCGTCACCGCCCAGTATTCCGAATCCTTGTTGATTGGCCAGAGCAAGGCGGCCAGTGCGATTGCTGAAACGACGACAACGATCAATCCCACCATTCCACGGGCCACGTCGTCAGCATGGGATCGCAGACGGCCGCCTGGTTCGGGCGAATTGGAGATCGGCACAGCGAACAGCGTGGCATGAGGAACTGTGGCCGCATCGTCGATGCTCCGGTACTCTCGCGGGCCGATGCTGAGCTTGCTGATCACCCTCGTCCCTAGCCAACCGGAGCCGCCGGTGGTGAACCGCCGCCGGGGTCGGCGTCCATGGCGGTTGAGCATGCGGGCCCTCGCCAATCCAACCGAGAGGTCGGTGCAAGACACCCTCCGGCTGACCTATTTGGCTGCCCGACCCTTCCGGGAGGGCCTGGATGGAAGATCAGCGCAACGATCAGCGCGAGCCATCCGGGACCTGGTCGGCGTTGCGGCAGTGGCGATCACCGATGTCGGTGAGGTCCTTGCATACAGCGGTGCCGGCCACCGTCACCACGGAGTCGGCGATCACGCCGTTTTCGAGGTCGGAAACGCAGCAATGCAGAGCGGGGGATCTCGGGCTTCTCGGTCCGGTCTCGTGTGCGATCGGGCAGACTGTCCGATCGGCGAGACGGTGGCGGTCCCGCTCACAGTCGGTTCGGAGGTGCTTGGCAGCCTGATCCTCTTGCGGCGCAATGGACAGTCGGTGACTCTGGGACTGCTGAGAGCGGCGAAGGAACTGGCGCGGCAGCTTGCCAACCAGCTGGCTCTCGCTGAAGGTGACATCACCCGCGAAGAGCTGTCGCGGGCGCGCACGGTGGCATTGCGCGCCCAGATCAGCCCCCACTTCGCCTACAACACGTTGACCGCCATCGGCAGCATGGTGCGAAGGGATGCCGATCGGGCGCGAGAGTTGCTGATCCAGTTCGCCGAATTCTCGCGCTACATCCTCCGCAACGATCGCGTCAATACGACCCTTTCCGACGAGCTGCGCAACGTCCACACCTACCTCGAGCTGCAACGCGCCCGCCACGGGGACCGCCTCGAAGTGGTTTTTCGGGTCGATCCGGAGGTGCTGTCGATCACGATCCCGATGTTGCTCCTGCAACCCCTCGTGGAAAACGCTGTGCAGCACGGCCTCGAACGCCGCGAAGGCATCGGTCTGGTCACCATCGAGGCAGAAGACCGTGACGACGATGTGTACGTATCGGTGTCGGACAACGGGGTCGGAATGGACGCGGAGACAATCGCCAGGATCACTTCCAATACCGATGACCCAGGAGAGGGTTCTGTGGGGCTGGCCAACATTCAGGAAAGACTGCGTTCCACCTACGGCGACCACTACCGGCTCAACATCGAATCCGAACCCGGCGAAGGAAGCCGGGTGTCGATGCTCGTCCCGAAGTATCGTGCCGGGGTGATTCATCCGTGACTTTCTCCAGGGTTCTGGTCGTCGACGACGAACAGCACGCGCGCGACGATCTCGCCTACCTGCTCGAAGCTGCCGGGGCGTCGGAGGAGATCGAGACTGCCGCCAATGCGACGGAGGCTCTGGTCATGCTTCAGAAGGCCCCGGCGGATGTCGTCTTCCTGGATATTCGAATGCCCGGTCTCGACGGTATCCAATTGGCCAAGACCCTCGGACAGTTCACCGATCCACCTGCGGTGGTGTTCGTCAGCGCACACGAAGAGCACGCTGTGGAAGCGTTCGCAATCGACGCAACGGACTATCTCCTGAAGCCCGTGTCCACTGAACGGTTGGCGGCGACACTCGAGCGTTTGCAGAGTCGCGCCTCTGAGCAAGGTCGGGATCGCTCTGGATCCTCCAATGTGGAACGGACCGACGACGACGGCCTTCCGTTTGTCGCCGTCGAGGTCGCCGGCAAAACCCGACTGATCGATCGCGGCGAGATTCGCTACGTGGAGTCGGAGGGCGACTACGTCCGACTCCACACTTTCAAGGACGCATATCTGGTTCGGCGTTCGCTTTCGTCACTGGCCGAGCGTTGGGCGTCGGATGGCTTCGCTCGGGTTCACCGAAGTTATCTGGTCAATCTGCGTCACGTCATCGAGATTCAGCCCTACTTCAATCAGACGCTCATAGTGAGACTCAACGACTCTGGTGAGACGAAGATCCCGGTCAGTCGTCGGAGGGCCCGCCAGCTGAGGGAACGCCTCGGCCTCGGCACGACCGGCCGATGAGAGACGACCGCGATACGGCCCTCGATGAGGTCTATCTGCGCACCGTTCTGCGGGTCAACCTGACGACCTCGCTTCTCCATTTCGGTCTTTTTGTCTTGGTGATCCTCGGCGGGCCGCTTGTTTTCTGGTTGTTTCCTTCGCTCAGTACGACGTACATCTGGTCGCTGCCGCTGCCTTGGTTCTATTTGGGTCTGGCCGGGTTCCCGATGTTGGTGGTAATTGCCTGGCGATATCTACGCGATGTCGAAGAGGACGAAGCCGACTTCTCCGATTTGGTGGACTTGCCGTGACCTGGACGATCGTCTTCGTCGGGGTGGTGGTGGTTGCCACCTTCACGATCGGGTTACTGGGGATTCGCATCGCACGAACGACCTCAGATTTCTTCGTCGCCACCCGGGCGGTCGGTTCGATATGGAATGCATCTGCGATTTCGGGCGAGTATCTCTCGGCGGCGTCGTTTCTCGGCATCGCCGGGTTGGTGATGAAGTACGGGGCGCAAGCCATGTGGTTCCCTCTCGGCTATGCCGCCGGTTACGTCACCTTGTTGTTGTTCGTCGCCGCTCCGTTGCGCCGCTTCGGTGCCTATACGATTCCGGACTTCGCCGAGGGTCGGTTTGCCAGTCGGCGGCTGCGCCATATCGCGGCAGTGATGGTTCTGGTCATCGGCTGGTTCTACCTGGTGCCGCAGATGAAGGGAGCCGGCGTGACTCTCGAGCTGCTGGCCGGCGTCCCCTACTGGGTGGGGGTGGTCACCGTCGGCTTGCTGGTGATTGCCGCGGTTGCCTTTGGCGGCATGAAGGGCATTACCTATGTTCAAGCGTTTCACTTCTGGACCAAGCTGCTGGCGATCTCGTTCCCGGCCCTCGTGCTGCTCATTGTGCTGGGGTGGTCGGGAACCGAGGGCAATACTCCGTTCGCAGAAGGCCTTCCGGTATTCCCCGAGTCGACGTATGTGACGTTCGATCGCGACACCCGGCTCGAGGTGCCGGAGTCGCTAACCGTCGAAGTCGACGGCAATCCCACCAGTTGGCCAAAGGGTGAGATCGAAGTGCCGGCGGGCACGGAGGTCGGCTTTGCGGAGGGCGATGTAGCGCCCGTAGCGGCTTCTATTGGAGCACGGGACGGCACTGCCTGGACGGTTCCTTTCCCGGACGGGGAACGATACGGGCTCCTCGGGGCGGTGTCGCTGTTGATCGCAACCGTGCTCGGAACGATGGGCCTACCTCACATCCTCGTGCGCTTCTACACCAATCGGGACGCGCCGTCTGCCAGGCGGACCGCCGTCGTCATCCTGGCCTTTGTTGGGGTGTTCTATCTCTTCCCCTGGGTATTCGGGGTGCTCGGACGTGTGTGGGTGCCGGAACTCTACGTGACCGGAGACACGGACACCGTGGTGCTGGTGCTTCCGCAACTCGTCGATGGAACGTTGGGGAGTTTCATCACCGCGTTGGTGGCGGCTGGTGCTTTTTCGGCGTTCATTTCGACGTCGTCCGGTCTTCTCATCAGTGTTGCCGGAGCGTTGAGTCACGACCTCTACGCGAGCACCATCCGGCCCAATGCCTCAGCGTCCCGCCGCCTCTGGTATTTCAGGTTTGGTGCGATCGGAGGAGGTCTCGTGGCCATTGCTCTCGGTCTACTGGCCCGGCCGTTCGACATCAACATCCTCGTCGGCTGGGCCTTCGCAATTGCTGCGAGTGCGTTCTGCCCGCTTCTACTGCTTGGGATCTGGTGGCGCCGGTTGGCTGCACGAGGGGCCGCGCTGGGGATGCTGGTCGGTGGAACCGCGGCGACGGCTGCCGTCCTGACCACCATGCTGGCCGACGTGAACGGTCTGCCCGGAGCCTTGCTGGC
>CBDTUP010000227.1:0-4993 GCA_965363685.1 uncultured bacterium
GATCGTCATCGGCGCAACAGTGGTTTCGTTGGGGACGACGTTGCCCGAAGCCTTCGTCTCGGTCATGGCCGCCTTTCTCGGCAACCCGGGCCTCGCTCTCGGTAACGGGGTGGGGTCGATCATCGCCGACACCGGCCTCATCTTCGGACTGACATGTGTGCTGGTAGCAGTCCCGGTCAACAGATTCATCCTGAACAGGACCGGATGGGTACAGGTGGGATCCGCCACCCTCCTTGTAGCAATAGCGGTGATCGCGCTGATCGGAGCGGGAGACGGGCAAGAGCCGACCCTGACCCGTGGCGTCGGCGTTGCCTTCCTAGTCCTGCTGGTTGGCTACATGTACATCACCTACCGATGGGCGAAGCAAGGTGAGGATCTCGGGCACACGGAGGAACTCGCCGAGGAAGCGCCGATGAAGCTCTCGAAGGCCTGGCTGATGATCGGCGGCGGACTGACCCTGGTGGTAGCGGGTGCTCGGGTCCTGATTCCATCTGCCTCCGAAATCGCCGTTCGGGCCGGTGTTCCGGAGGATGTGATCGCCGCCACGCTCGTCGCTTTCGGTACGTCACTTCCCGAATTGATGACGGCGATCGCGGCCATCCGAAAGGGCCACCCGGAGATCACCGTCGGCAACATCGTCGGAGCGGACGTACTCAATGTCTTGTTCGTGATCGGTGCAGCCGCCGTTGCCGCTCCCCTCGCGATCCCGGACAACTTCTACTTTTTCCACTTCCCGGCAATGTTGATCATCCTCATCTCGTTCCGGATCTTCATCAGCATGTCCAAGACGACCTTCCGGCGATGGCAGGGTGCATGGCTGCTGGGGGTGTACGGTGTCTATGTGGCCCTGCAGTACATCTTGAACGTCGGAGCGGCGCATTGATCGGGAGTACGAAATGAGGATTCTGCTCGGGACCGACGGATCTGAGACGGCCGCGGCCGCCATTCAGTTCGTCGCCGCCTTCCCGTTTCCCGCCGAGAAGCATGCGCACATCGTCTCGGTGGTCCGGGATGTCCTGCGAGAGCAAGAGATCGAATCGCTCACACCTGAGCAATGGGACGTTTTCGTGGCCACCAAGAACGGGACGCACGATGAGGTGGCCGAAATCATGCTGGCCGAGGCGGAGACGCTGCGGGCGGCGGGTTGGGTTGTCTCGACAGAGCTACGAACCGGCCATCCGGCCGATGAACTGATTGAAGCCGCGGAGGAACAGGACTCCGACGTCATCGTGATCGGATCTCACGGCTTGACCGGATTCCGGAGATTCCTGCTCGGCAGCGTCTCGAATCAGGTCCTGCAGTCGGCCGGGAGATCGGTGCTGATCGTCCGCAAGCCCGAGGAGGAGTGCGACGGAGAGGTCCGAGCACAGCCCCCTTCGGCAGATCATCCACAGCGACTTCTGGTTGGTTACGACGGGTCGGCGCATTCCGAGGCTGCGATTGAATTCTGCACCCAGCTGGAACTCGCGGCCGACTCGGCGATCCATCTACTCACCGTGTTGCCGATGGTGCGGATCTTCCGTCAGGACATTCGTCAGGAGATGAACTGGATCTGGCAGCAGACGCGGGCTTCTGAGAAGGCGGCTCTCGAATCGACCGCGGCGCGATTGCGCGAGACGCTCTCCAACGTGACGACCGAACTCACCGAAGCGAGTGATGTTTCCGATGCGATTCTGGCCTCGGCGGATACCTTCGACGCCGACCTGATAGTCCTGGGCCACAAAGGCAAAGGTGCCATTGAGAAGTTCCTGATGGGCTCGGTGACACCGCGTGTTGCCCATCACTCTTGCCGGTCGATGCTCGCCATCAGGTAGGCAGCGGCGGCCTCTGGCTCGCAGCGCCGCCGATGTCGTATCGATCAGTCGCCTAGAGGTTCCCGCCCGTCCGCAGGCGCCGCTGTTCTGCGCGTGACCCGGCCAGGATCACCTGGAACACTGCCTCGACCTGCTCCGGATCGAGTCCTTGGATTACAGCCTCCTCGCGAATGATCTCCATCAATTCGGCTTCTCTGGCCGGCGAACGCACCGACATTCCCCGTTCGGCCTTGACCCGACCGATCTGAAGAGCGAGGTCACGGCGTCGGGAGAGTGCCCGCACGATGTCGCGATCGACGAGATCAATGGCCTTGCGCATCCGGTTGATACCGAGGGCCTCCATCAGCTGAGCAAACTCGGAAGCAGCCAACTGACCGGTGGCGTTCACGAGGGCTAGCTCGGGAGTTGGATGAACCTCGACGGCCAGGCCATCGGCCCCCACACCCTGCGCTGCGAGGGCCAGCGGAACGACCCGCGCCCGGCTTCCCGCTGAATGACTTGGAAGCACAATCACGGGAAGGTGCGTGCGTTCCTTGACGATCGGAACCGAGCTGATGTCGAGCGTGTCATCGTCGGTGAAGGTTCTGATGCCTCGCTCGCACAGCACGACGTTGTCGTTGCCTTCGGCGAGGATGTATTCAGCCGCCCACAGCCACTCGTCGACGGTTGCGGACGGGCCCCGCTTGAGCAGCACCGGACGTGACTGCTGGCCGACCTCCCGCAGTAGCTCGAAGTTCTGCATGTTGCCGGCGCCGATTTCAATCATGTCTGAGAGTGCATTGGCCTCCGGAATACCGGCCGGTTCGATCACCTGGGTGACGGTCGGCAGACCGACTGCGTCTCCGGCGGCTCGCAACATCTTCAGACCTTCACTACCAAGACCGCGGAACTCGTAAGGTGACGCACCAGCTACGAAGGTTCCCGCTCTCAGCATCGACGCTCCTGCCGCTGCGACGACCTCTGCGGTCTCGTTGATCTGCTGCTCGTCCTCGATCACGCACGGCCCGGCAATGACAGGAAAGGGGTCATGACCGAAGCGCACGGCGCCAACCTCGACGACCGTGTTCGTCGAATGAATCTCGCTGCGTTCTGCTTTTCGAATCATGTCGTGTCCTTCCACCGGAAGGGCCCCAGATATGAAAAAACCCGGAGCCGTGGAGCTCCGGGCCTGGTGTTGGTGTGCAGTCTTGCTAGTTGCGCGCACCTTCGGCCCGGACGCTCCGCCCGGTAAAACCGAAATACGCAAAGAAGACTCGTGATGTCATGTGTGCAGAAGCGTATCCCGGATCGGTCGAGAAGTAAAGGGCCTCTTCCAGGATTCCCAGGCATTTGCGGGTTTCCTGTCAATCGCGCGCATCGTATTCGAGACCCCCCATTGACAGGAAAACTCGGCCTCCTTTCCTGTCAATGGGGCGTACTGTTTTTGATGCCCCGCATTGACAGGAAACCTGAGATCAGCGGAGGTGGAGGGCCAGGAAGCCGAGGATGCGGTCGATGTGGGGTTCGAAGGCGTCCAGGGAGGCGTGATCCGCCTCTTCCACCAGGAGGGTCTCCGCCTCGGGCGCCCTGCTGACGAGGTCCTCGAAATGCCGCGGCGGGATCGTTGTGTCGGCCCCACCGTGTACCAGCATCACCGGAGCGTCCACCAGGCCGATTCGCTCGCGCGGGGCAATGTCATCGAACCTGAACCCGATCGTTCGCTCCATCGTCTTGAAAAGACTGCGCTGAACCGGGGCCGGGAAATGACTGAATGGAGGGCCCTCCGCCATCGCTTCCCCCGGATGAGCAAAGGCCGCCACCGATACAACGGCGTTTATTTGGTCCGTACGAGAGGCGGCCAGAATCGCCGCGCCGGCCCCTACGGAGTGGCCGATCACACCGATCGACGAAACATCCCGACGGCCTCGCAGCCATTCGACGGCAACGTCCAAATCCTCGGCAAAGCGTGGCATCGACACGAAGTCATCGTGCTCACTTCGTCCGTGGTTGCGGGCATCGAGAAACAGTGCGTGGAAACCCGCCCGGTGAAGATGCGGGGCGAGCGGCAACATCAACGAGGCGTTCGCGCCCCATCCGTGGAGGACAACTACCGCCGGAGCAACCCCTCCCACGGGGAGAAACCAGGCCTTCAACTCGGTCCCCGTCGTGCTCTTCAGGACCACCTCTTCCTCCGGAAGCCCGAGATCGGCGGGTGTATGCGGTTGCTCTCTCTGCGGTGGGGCGAGAGTTCTCTTGAGGATCTCGGGCATGAGCCTGGTTGCGCCGATGACGATCACGGCCGGCAGGAGTAGGCGTTTGAGCATCCGGGAAGTGTAAAGGGGTGGTTGCAGTTAGGAAACGCAGCTTTGAGACACCACCCCATGGAGCCATTGGCCGTTGAGTGGCCCCGGTTCACGGGCCTGTTGGCTGAGTTAGCATCTTGCGCCTGTGCCAAGCTCAATCCACATAGACAACCTGGTGAAGAGGTACGGGTCGTTCACGGCCGTTGACGGACTCAGCCTCGACGTCACCCCCGGCGAAACCTACGCCCTGCTCGGCCCCAACGGCGCCGGCAAGACGACCACGGTGGAGATCCTTGAAGGTCTCCGTACCGCCGACGATGGAGTTGTGGAAGTGCTCGGGCTCAACCCGATCAAGGAGCGGACGGCACTCCAGCGCCGCGTCGGTGTCATGCTTCAGGAAGGGGGTGTCTATCAAGGCGCCAAAGCCCGGGAAGTCCTGACTCTCTTCACTTCCTACTACCCGGAGGCGCGGGAAGCCGACTATCTCCTGGAGTTGGTCGGCCTGACCGAGCAGGCCGAGACGCTGCACCGACGGCTTTCCGGCGGCGAGAAGCAACGGCTCTCAATGGCCATGGCACTGGTTCACCGACCCGAACTGGTGTTTCTGGATGAACCGACTGCTGGGATGGACCCCGTTGCCCGGCGGACTACCTGGGACATAATCGAGCGACTCAAAGCTCGCGGCGCCACCATCCTGTTGACGACCCACTTCATGGATGAGGCCGAACGCCTGGCCGACCGGGTCGGCATCATCGACAACGGCCGAATGGTCGCCGAAGGATCCCCGACTGAACTGATTCATGCTCGCGGTGATGTGTCATTCGTGTCGACTCCCGAGCTTCCCGTCGACGACCTCAAAGACCACACCTTCTTCGCCAAAATCCACGTCCGCCTCGG
>CBDTUP010000228.1:0-4980 GCA_965363685.1 uncultured bacterium
CGTGCTTGGCGGTGCTGCCAACCCGAAGAACGTGCCGGCCCGACTTCCGCTGGCTTCATCGAGCAAACAGAACCAGGTTCTGGATTCGCTCTGTGCAACGAAGGCCACAGCCTGATCGGCGGCACCGTCCGTATTGGCAAGTGCCACAAATCCAACTTGGCCGACTGCCGGAGCGTTACCTGCCACAAAGGTCAGGTTGGCGTGCACGGCGGCTAGGTCGGCCGCTACGAAACCATAGTCCTGGGTATCGTTGTCGGCGTAGTACACCTTGGCGGCCGTGAGGCCGTTCCGGAGGTCACTCTGAGCCGCTCGGTCCTGAGCTCTCGTTCGGGCTCCGAGAAATGTCGGGATTGCGATGGCGATCAGAATGGCAATAATCAGAACGACCACCATCAGCTCAACAAGAGTGAACCCATCATCACGGATGTTGCGGTGCTGCATGTTTCACCTCCTTCCAATGTATGAAAAGGGCGGGCCCTTGTGGGCCCGCCCTTCGTCAGGCTTTGACTAGCTCAGCTGATTACCAACTGGCAGCGGCGCAATCGGCGGCGGCGTCAACGTCAGCCAGGGCGGCTCCGCTGGCGTAGTAGGTACCGGATCCAGCACCAATGGAAGTGTCCGAGATACAGAACCAAGTTCCTGAAGCACTCTGCTTGGCAGCTGTGAAGATGTTGTTGTCATCATCCAGGGCGACGACATCCTCAACCAGGAACCCAACCGTGTCGGTATCGGCATTGGCGATGACATCCCACGTAAGGCTCGGCTCAATGGCTTCCAGGTCTGCAGCAGCGGCGAGATAGTCCTCAGTGTCGGTATAGAACACCTTGGCTGCCGTCAGCGCGTTCCTCAGGTCACTCTGGGCTGCACGGTCCTGGGCACGTTCACGGGCGCCGAGGAAGGTCGGGATAGCGATAGCGATCAGAATGGCAATAATCAGCACGACCACCATCAACTCGACCAAAGTGAAGCCCTCATCTTTGTTGAGGTTCTCACGAATCCACTTTGACATGTTGGGACTCCTTGTTTCCAGGGGTCGTACTTCGACCCACATGAGAGTTATCGGCCCCGACCCCCCTGAAACTTGAGGACAATTATCAAGATTTCCTCGAGACGTGGATGGGCCCGTGAACCGGGGTTCCCCGGCATTTGGCTATTGGCTATTGGCCATTGGCCGTTGGCTCCGTGTTGAGATCTGCAACGAAGCCAAAGCCTCGAAATCGGAGCCAATCGTCTCCTCCGTGACCCGACCTCGCTCCCAACCAAGCCACCCCACAACCGGAGCCAATTGCCAGAGCCCTGGAGCAACGTCCAGGGCCCAGCAGATCTGCCTACAGCTGAGATCAGTCAATCAGATTGATCACATTGAACATCGGCATGTACAGGGAAATCAGCATGCCACCAACCGTCGCGCCGAGCACCACGATCAGAAGAGGCTCGATCAAGCTGGTCAGACCATCGACCATCGTCTGTACTTCCTGGTCGTAGAACGAACCGATCTTCTCGAGCATCGTGTCGAGTGCACCCGTTTCCTCTCCCACGGCGATCATCTGCACCACCATCGGTGGGAAGACGTCGTGTTCCTCCAGGGGCCCCGCGATGGATTCACCTTCTCGAACCGATGCCTTCACATCCAACACCGCGGCCGAGACCACTGCATTGCCGCTTGTCTCGGCGACGATGTCCATTGCCTGGAGAATCGGAACACCGGTCTTTGTCAGAGAAGCAAGGGTGTGCGAGAACCTGGCAATCGCGGTCTTGTGCACCAGGTTGCCGAAGATCGGCATCTTCAACTTGATCTTGTCGAACGTCGCTCGACCGGATTCGGTCGCAATCCATCGCCTGAAGAGAACAACGAATCCGATTGTCCCAATCAGAAGCGCCCACCAGTAGGAGGTAACGATCCCGGATACGGCCAGGAGCATCTTGGTCGGCACCGGCAACTCTCCGCCCAGATCCGCATAGAGGTCCTCAAACATGGGAACGATGAACATCAACATGGCGGCGACGATCATGACCACCAGGCCAAAGACGGCTACCGGATACATCATTGCCGACTTGATTTTGGCTCTCAGTTCGACCTGAGATTCCAGCGTGTCGGCGAGCCGGATGAGCGTGTCGTCGAGCACACCGCCGATTTCGCCGGCCTTGACCATGGACGTATAGAGCTGATTGAACGCCTTCGGATGCTTCTCCATAGCAGCTGAAAGGCTGGTTCCTCGCTCGACATCGTTCTTGACTTCGATGATGAGCCTCGAGAATGCCTTATTCGGCGTCTGCTCGGCCAAGATGCTCAGGGCGCGCAGCAACGAGAGGCCGGCGTTGATCATCGTGGCGAACTGCCGTGAGAATATCGCTACCTCACGGAGCTTGATCCGATCAGTCAATCCCGGAATCGAGATCTCTTTTTGAAGAGCAGAATCCTTCTTCTCATCGACGGCTATCGGCTGATAGCCACGATCCCGCAGCGCCTTGGAAACCGACGCCTGCGAACTGCCTTCCATTTCTCCTGAGTGGACCTGCCCTTCGCGGTCTTTGACTTTGTAGGCGAATGTCGTTGCCATAGATCCTCCCTATGCCACCCGGCCGACAAGCCGTTGCAGGTCTTCGAGGTTGGTGCACAGTTCCGCTGCGGTTTCGAATGCGATTTGATGGCGTTTCACAAGGTCGGCCAGTGATTGGTCCATCGTCTGCATTCCGTAGCGTCCACCCGCTTGCATGGCCGTCGTGATCTGGTGAATCTTTGCCTCACGAATGAGGTTGCGGATAGCCGGGGTCGCGACCATCACCTCCACCGCGGGTACCCGCCCGTCACGATTGCGAGTTGGGACCAACTGCTGAGTCACCACTGCTTGAAGCGTGGCAGCCAACTGAACTCGCACCTGCTCCTGCTGGTGAGAGGGAAACACGTCGATCATGCGGTCGATGGTTTGTGGAGCGTCCTGTGTATGCAGCGTTGCGAACACGAGGTGACCGGTCTCGGCGGCCGTTAGTGCTGTCGATATCGTTTCGAGATCCCTCAACTCACCCACGAGAATGACATCGGGGTCCTGACGAAGGGCATGACGGAGAGCAAACTGGAAGCCCATGGTGTCGGCGCCCACCTCGCGTTGATTGACAATTGCCTTCTTGTGTTTGTGGAGGAACTCGATCGGATCTTCAACTGTGAGAATGTGACACGCCCGCCGCGAGTTGATCATGTCGATGATTGCGGCCAACGTCGTCGATTTACCAGAGCCCGTGGGCCCCGTGACGAGAACCAGACCGCGCGGCGTCTCCGAGAACTCGCCGACGACGGGCGGAATTCCGAGGTCGCTGAGTGTGAGAATGGTCTCGGGAATCGCACGGAAGACTGCTCCGAGTGCGTCCCGCTGAAAGAACACGTTGAGCCTGAACCGGCCCTTCCCCGGAAGGGGATGCGAGGCATCGAGCTCGAGGGTCTCCTCGAGTTTCTCGCGCTGCTTGACCGTCAGAATGGCATAGACCATCCGCCGGAGATCGGCCGGCATCATCTTGTCGTACTCGTCGAGCTTGCGCAGTTGACCGTGCACGCGCACCTGGGGCGGCGATCCTGCAGCCAGGTGCAGATCCGACCCACCAACCTCGAGTAGATAGGTGAGCAAGGTATTGACGTGTACCTCGGCTTCCTTCTCCTCCACCTCGGCGGCGATCCCTCCCCCATCGCCAGGATGGCGCAGAACCGGAATCACCTCCGGGCCGTGAACGAAATCGACCGACCGGGCGATTCCGTCCTTCGTAGCCAATGCCAGCTTGACCTTGGAGCCCACCAACTGTTCCAGCCGGGCATGACGATCGGGATCGAAAGGGTCGGCAACCGCGATGACGAGGCTGTCGCCATCAAAACGGACCGGCATAGCTATCAGAGAACGGGCATCCGCAGCTTCGAGGCGTCGAATCGCTTCAGGATCCAGAAGCTCGTCGTCCATCTCGACGTACTCCATACCAACTCGGCCCGCCACCGTGCGGAGAAGGTCTTCCTCGCGTACGTATCCCTCATCTACGAGCAGCTTGGCCAGTGGTATGCCGGACTCTGCTTCGCGCGGGAGCAAATACTCGAGGTCGTCGCGCGACAGGAGTCGCTGGTCAACCAGCAGTTCTCCGATTTTTCGTGATGCCGTACTCATACCCACCTCATGTGTCTCCTGGTGTTTCGGCATGGATCAGACGCTGCTTGAGGGAAACAACGCAGCAGGTATTAGGTAGTAGGTACTCGTCGTCCGGCGCTGCAGCCCTGGGGGAGGAACCGGGGCTAGACGACGACCCTGAGAATTTCCTCGATCGAGGTTTGTCCGGTGGCAACTTTGACCAAGCCGTCCTGGCGGAGTGGGCGCATGCCCTGTGCAATCGCGACCTTGGCCAGTTCATCGGTCGAAGCCCGTTCAACAGTCAACCGCTCGATTTCTTCGGTGACATGCATCAGTTCATGAATGGCGAGCCGGCCCCGATATCCGGTGCCGCTGCAAGCCGAACATCCTTTGGCCCGGAAAAGTTCCGGAACGTCCGGTCCGAGTTCTTCAAACGGCCAGCCGACATTGCGCAGGGCATCCATCGTCGGCTCGTAGGGCTCCTTGCACTGTTTGCAAAGCCTCCTCGCCAGCCGTTGACCGAGGACCGCGTCGATCGCCGACCCGACCAGGAAAGGTTCTACACCCATCTCTGTGAGCCGTGTCACAGCCGACGGTGCATCATTTGTGTGCAAAGTTGAGAGCACCAGATGCCCGGTAAGGGCAGACTCGATGGCGATCGTCGCCGTCTCTTTGTCGCGAATCTCACCGACCAGCATGATGTCCGGATCCTGACGCAGGAACGACCGTAGCGCCGAAGCAAAACTCAACCCGGCCTTTCGATTCACCTGAACCTGGCTGATCCCACTCAAACGGTACTCCACGGGGTCTTCTACGGTGACGATGTTGACCTCGGGTTGGTTCAGAACGTTGAGGGTGGCGTAGAGAGTGGTCGACT
>CBDTUP010000229.1:0-4973 GCA_965363685.1 uncultured bacterium
CTTCCTCGTCATTCGGCAGACGGCGTTCCAGAGCGACTACATCGTCAAGTTGGAGGTATTGGCCGTCGGCAACGCTCACCCAGAACTCGAGTGGGGTGGCGTCGTCGGTTCCGATGACCCTGCCGACAGCTTCGCTTTCGCTCACGAGTTCCCTTCCTTGTCGACCTGCAAAGTACAACGTACCTGGGACGGATTCGGAATTGTCGCATGCCCACGGGAATGGTCGTTCGCTACTCTCCGCTGCCGATGCAGGTAACTACTCCCCCACGGCTCCGCCGGTTGTGGACTGAATACTTCCTTTCCACCAGAGAGGACACCGACGCGCACTCTTCCGAGTACCGAGCCACCACCAGTTCAGAGTCGGCCGATAGGCAAGCCGCGATCGTCTTGCTCACCTCGGTGGCAGTGCTATTGACGACCAACTTCATCACCGATTGGCAGTGGGCATCGGGAGTCGGCGGACTGCTGGGAGCCGAATCACCCGATGCTCCTTTCACCACATCGCCCAACTCCCAGTTCAATCGGCTTGCCTGGTGGGCCGCGATCCAGATTGGTGCCTACACCCTTCTGCCGCTGGCAGCTATACGCTTCGGCCTCAGAGGTCGACCAAAGGATTTCGGGGCCAAGTTCTCGGCCAGGTACGCCCGGTTCTATCTCGGACTGCTGGTCCTCAGCATTCCTTTCATAGTGGTGGTTTCGTATACCGACGGTTTCCAGGCGAAGTATCCGTTCTACGACCTCGGGGCCGGAGAGGCCTACTGGCCATATCTCACCGTTTGGTGGGTCCTCTACGGCCTGCAATTCGTTGCGCTCGAATTCTTCTTCCGCGGCTTCATGGTGCACGGCTTGAAGTCTCGGTTCGGCTACATGGCGGTGATCATCATGGTGGTGCCCTACACGATGATCCACTTCCGCAAGCCGTTGCTGGAGGCAATCGGAGCCATCTTCGGCGGAACGATCCTGGGAACGATGAGCCTCAAGACCCGCTCGGTGTGGTGGGGTGCGGCGCTACATGTTTCGATCGCGGGGTTGATGGATGTGCTCTCGTTGAGCCACAAAGGGTTGCTGTGATGCGTTGGATCGAAACCGCGGTCGTAGCAGTTGTAGGCGCGGCACTCGGATGGATCACGGGACTCCCGTTGGGTCTCACGTGGATCGGTGCGTCGATCGGGGGCCTCAACGGTTTGATTGCGGGCCGGCAGCAGATCTACAACTGGAAGGGGGTTGCCGGATGGGCGGGATTCATACTCGATTCAACCTGGGGCCTGGTCGGCACGGCGGGTTCATTGTTCTTCCACGGGCTGCAGAGGTTGTTGCCGACCGGCGTTTATCGACCGGAACTCAGTAGGCGCCGGGGTCGACACGTCTACGCCGGCGGATACAGATTGAAGGCGGGATTCGCCACCGCGATCGGCAACGTCATCACCAACGCCGACGGTTTGTCTGGTTTGGACGGAGCGGGCGGTCCGCGTCGCCGGTTGCTGATAGATCGGCACGAGATGTTGCATGTTTGGCAGCATCGGTGGTTCGGGCCACTATTCCCTGCCCTGTACACGGCTTGGTTCGTCATGGGGACGTTGTTTGGAGTGGTTCTGGCCACCGTGACCAGTAGGCCCATAGCCAAATCGGTGCTGACGGTGGCCTACTACGACAACCCGTTCGAGTACTTCGCCTACCGCCGTGATCACTATTGGCCGCCGGCGGGAGCCGACGTAGACCTCGCCTGGAAAAGCAAACGTTCCGACGTCCTCTGACGGTCTACAGGTTTTCGATCTTGATCGGCTTTATCTCGCCGGCGGGTTCGAAGCCGAAGAGTTGGCCATAGAAAGACAATTCTGCCTGGCGGCTCGCAATGATCGTCTCGCTCTTCGAAAGGAAGTGATCTTCCCCCTCGACCAGCATGTACGCATAGGGCAGTCCACCGGCCCTCATTGCATCGACGAAGACCTCTGCTTGGTCCGGGGTCACGACCGGATCCTCGGCTCCCTGCACGAGCAGAACCGGACACGACACCTGATCGGCGAAGTTGATCGGGGATCGGTCGTGTGCAAGCTGTCGGGCTTGAGGCATTGGTCCAATCAACGACTCGTCATAGCGCGATTCGAACTTGTGGGTCGTCTCCATCAGGGCGGAGATGTCGGCCACCCCGCAATAGGAAGTGCCGGCCGTGAAGACATCGTGGAAGGTGAGTGCACAGAGAGTCACATATCCTCCGGCGCTCCCACCCCGAATGGCCAGCCGTTCCGGGTCGGCAAGGCCCTCGGCAACGAGATACCTGGCTGCGTTCACGCAGTCTGCGACGTCCGCATCACCCCATCGACCCCGCAGCGCATTCCGATAAGCCCGACCAAAGCCGGTCGAGCCTCGGTAATTGACGTCCATGACGGCGAAACCCCGCGTGGTCCAGAACTGAACCTGGAGGGTGAACGCGGCCTGTGTCTGCGAGGTCGGTCCGCCGTGAGAAACCACGATCAGCGGCGGAAGCTCGGTCGGCGGGGCCACGTGGTCGACGTTCGTCGGCGGGTAGTAGAACCCGTGGGATACCGCGCCGTCGCTGGTCGGGAATGTCATCGGTGTGGGCCTGCTGATGGAACTGGGAGCCAGATCGACGGATGAGGCCGTGGCAACCGTCTCGAACGAACCCCGTGGATCCACCGCCAGCAGCGACATCGGTTGGGCAGGTCCTCCCATCACGGTCCAGATGGTTCCGTCGGCAACGGTCAGATACGGGCTAGAGGCGCGCCGTTCCCCAATGTCGATCGATTCGGCAACACCATTGCCGGCGAGGAGCGCCAACGACCACAGTCCATCATCGGCCACCTTGGCGGCGATCCGGCCATCAGGAAGAAATCCGTAAGTCTGATACCCGAATAACCAGGCGGGTTCGCCGAACTCGCGCGCGGCCGTATGAATGGGTATCAGGTCGTTGCCTTCGACCCGGTAGATGTTCCACCAGCCACTGCGATCGGAGACGACGTGCAACTGCCCGTCCGGCGACCATTCTGGCTGGAAGAACGACTCGCCGTTGGTCGGTATTTGCCGAGCGTTCTGCACATCCGATGCGACAAGGTCGGCAACCCACAGCTCCGTGTGATCCCACGGCATGTTTGGGTGATCCCAGGAGAGCCAGGCCAACAGTGTCCCGTCGGCACTCACGCGCGGAGACGAGTAGAAATCTGATCCACTCACTATGACTGCCGGATCCCCAGCTCCGTTGATGTCGACGAGGACGAGTTCATTGCGCGGCTCTCCCGAAGCCGTGTGGTCTTCGCGAACTGCAATGACCGTGTCGCCGGTAATGACCGAGTCGGCGTAGCGCCAGGCACGCGGCTCAGGTGGTTCGGGAGTGATCGAATACGGTTCGGCTCCGTCGAGGCGATAGATCCGCTGGTCCTCCATCGACGTGGCCACGATTCTGCCGTCGTTCGCGGCTACCGACGATCCGCCGTACTCGTGCGCGAGTGTCCTGGCGCTGAACCCTGGGGCAATCTCTGAGACCTTGCCGTCTATCCATCGCATCACGGCGATCCGGCCGCCCTCACCGGGGCGGAATTCCCCCCAATAGACGTCGGGCCCGTCCGAGGTCAAACCCCAAAAGGATATCTGGCTGCCGGCCAGCATCGTGGGCGAGATTGGGGACTTCCAGGCACCATAAGGAGTAGTCGTCGGCATAACCCGGACCCTACCTCGCTTACAGAGCAGTATTCGGCAACACAGACGCGGTGTGATGCTGCCCAGCAACCTCGCTGCTAGCGAACCGGGGTGATCCGGTAGACGGTGTCGCCGGTGGTCACATAGATCTCGCCGGAGGCGTCTGTGCCGAATGATGTGATCCTCCCGATCGATCCGACATCATCCGTCCAGTCGGATTCACCGGTCACGGCAGTGCCGTCCCAAAGGAAGCTACGGAGCCAGCCACCGCAGTAGTCGGAGTAGAAGTAGTGACCCTCCAGTTCGGGGATCTCACTTCCGCGATACACATAACCGCCGGTAATGGAACAGGTCCCGCCGTCACTGTGGGCGACCTCGATCACCGGCAGTGTGATTCCCTCAACATCACAGCCCGACGAAGGAGCAAAGCAATGAAGGCCCTCGCTGATCGGCCATCCGTAGTTGAGACCGGGCTCGCCGGCGGAGGCCACATTGATCTCCTCGAACGAGCCTTGACCCACATCTCCGATGTAGATCAGATCGCCGTCGAATGAGAATCGCCAGGGATTGCGAAGCCCGTAGGCCCAGACCTCGTCGAATGGATTGCCCGGAGCCGGACCAAACGGGTCGGTGGCGAACCGCAGCAGTGCTCCGTAGACGGTATCGCTACGTTGCCCATGCCCGAAGGCGTCGTTCGCCCTGCCGCCATCGCCAAGCGCCAGGTAGAGGTATCCATCCGGTCCGAAAGCAAGCATCCCGCCGTTGTGGTTCGAGGCAGGTTGATCGGCCTCGAACAGAATCTGGCCGCTTTCCGGATCGGCTCTATCAGGATCGGCCGAAACCACGTAGGAAGAGAGAACCGTGTCGCCACTGTTATCCGAGTAGTGCACGAAGAATCGGCCGTTGTCTGCAAAGGCAGGATCGAAAGCGAGGCCCAGCAAGCCCTGCTCACCTTCGTTGCGAACCTGATCGGCAATGTCGAGGAAGGGATCCACCAGTAACGAGCCGTCCTTCCACAGCCAGATTCGCCCGTCTTTGGTGACAATGAAGAGCCGGGAGTCATCCGGGGGAGCATCTACGAAGATCGGAAAGGCCAATCCAGAGACGACCTCCTGGTAGGCGAGACCTTGCAGCGGCTCGAGCGGAATCGTCGTTGCCGTCGTCGTGGTGCTGGGCTCCAGAGTCGTCGACGGCGAGATCGCTGATGTTGTGGTTGTCGGCACCGGATCCGGAACGGTCGCAGTCGCTGCAGGTGGAGTCGACGGAATCGTGATGGCCTCTTGAACTGATCCCGAACATGACGCCAGGAGGAGCGAAAGAAC
>CBDTUP010000230.1:0-4961 GCA_965363685.1 uncultured bacterium
TCCGTGCCCGAGGGCGTATTCAACGGCGGCTTCAGTGTCTTGCCATTCCGTGCGCCCGAACCTGTAGAGCCCGCTCGGGTCAGGCGGCGCACCCGGGTCGTTGCGGAAGTCGATTACCAGTGAGGTGATTCCGGCTTCCGCATAGGTCGGGAGCATCCGCACGGTTTCACGTCGTTCCGTCCGCCAACCGTGCATTTGAATGGCCCACACCCCGGTGTCCTCCGAAGTCGGCGGAACCTGCCAGCCACCCATCTCTCCCAGGGGCGACTGATAGGCCACTTCCTCGAACGTAAGCCCGACGTCCGAAGGATCGCTCGGGTAGACGAAGCCTTCGAGGTCCACATCAGGACATTGGGCAAGATCTGCAGAGGAACAGGTTGGAGGCGGACTGCCGTCGACGAGGCTGAACCCGCGGGTGACGAGTTCGCCCTCGGTAGAGGTGATTGCCCCAACTTCGCCGTAGCCTCCGTCCCACCAGAGGCGGAATACGCCGGCGTGTTCGATCGCCCGACGGTCGGTCCCGTCCAGCACGATCGACGAACCGTCCAGTTCGACAACCCTCACCCCGAAGTTCGGTTGGGGTCCACGGGGCTCGAGTCCGTCGCTGCGGATCAGCCCGGAGAAGTACCAACCTCCACCCAGGTGGAATACCACGACAAAGGCCAGTAATCCGTAAACGGTTCTTCGGGGCCAGCTTCGAGTTCGTCGCGCTTCGTGCGTCACAGGTTCCTCCATCGAGCCTGATCACAGTGTGATGCATTGGTGCTCTCTTGGCTATGAGGGTTTCCCCCCATGCCTGATCGGGGACTCGCATGCGAGGGCTTTTTTTGGGGGGAGTATTCGGTGATTGCCAATGAAGGGCGATAATGCCGAAAAAGTGATTCGGATAGATTGACGGGAACCTTGGGCATATCGGCGGCGTCCAAGGGGTATCTAGTTTGAATCGAAGGGAAGATCATGAAGTTTGTTCTGATGCGCGTAGTCGGCGTCCTCGCCGTTCTCTCTCTTGTTGGGGCTGCTTGCGGCGACGGCGCGCTCGAAGAGACGCCGACCGCCTCGCTGCCGATCAACGACGGCACGGCTGTTCCGTCCGCCGCCGGGACGTGTCTCGAAGGCGAGCCGGACTGCGACGACACAGGCGCCGATATGGGCGCACCGCCCCTCCCCCTCGAAGATGTCGAACCCGGTGACGGCGTAGTCTCCGGTGGCATGACGGTCGATGGTGGACTCGAGGTCTCAGAGGCGCTCAGCAGTGGCACCGAAGGCATCATTGCCGTTCGGGGCTTCTTGTTCGACGACGGATCCGGCGCTCGTCTCTGTGAGGTGCTGGCCGAGTCCTTCCCGCCGCAGTGTGGGGGCGCTTTCGTGCCGGTCAGCAATTACGAGGAAGTGCTCGGCGTTCCGCTGAGCAGCGAACAGGGCGTTACCTGGACGGATGAACATGTGACCTTCTACGGCGAACTCATCGACGGGGAGTTCGTGGTCGATCCAACCTCGACCGGCTGAGGCTGCTCGCTACCGGGCAGTGTCGGCGATCACTTTGCACCGATACTGCCCGGACAACTAGGAGCGCCAGTTGACCTCGAAGAGAGGTACGGGTTCGGGGAACCCCTTCAGCGCAATGGCGCCCTGTCCCACGAACTGGTGGTTTTTCCCGATGGCCAGATCACGGACCGGGCCCGAGACCAACGTCTGGCCGCCTGCTGCATGTGCACAAATGCGGGCGGCCAGATTGACAGAAGCACCGAACAAATCGTCGCTGTCTTCCACGGGCTCACCGGCGCTGATTCCGATCTTCACCGCCAGCACGGGACCTGTGTCGGCCTCTTCTGCGCAGGACAGCTGAATGGCTATGGAAGCCTCAACCGCCCGTGAGACGGATACGAAGCTGGCGAGAATTCCATCGCCGGTGTGCTTCACCTCGCGGCCACCAGATCGATCGAGAGCATCCCGAACGATCGTGTTGTGGTGCTGGATGAGTTCGAAAGCAACTGCATCCCCGTGTCGCGTGCTCACGTCCGTAGACCCCTGGATATCCGTGAACATGATGGCCCGAAGCGCCGAGTCCGGTTGACCATCTATGAGCGCCCGGTCATTTGACGTCTTTTCCATTGTGCCCATGAACTGCGCCAGTGTCGGCGTCTCTACCTCAATGACATCGTGGGGCATCAGGCCGTGCGCCTTCTTGTGACATTCGACCAACGACTCCACATCGGGTGACTCGACCAGGCAGAAGGCTTTGCCTTCCGGATCGGAGAACCAATAGCTCAGGAATCGGACTCCAAACTCCTGTTGGATCTCGAGGTCACGGCGATGGGCATCCGCTACATCATCAGCAGTAGCGTCGCCAAGCCCTGGATGTACGTCCATGAATATCGGCATGGGGTGATACTAGGAAGGACGCCACTGTTATTGCGGCCCTTCAACACGCCGCCGATCCGACTGGCGAAGGACGTATTCCTGGTACCGCGCGCCCGGGGTTCGGGCAACTTAGAGTTAGGCGGTGGCTTCCGAGTCAGTTGCTGTGGGGAGGCCGCCTGCCCACATTCTCATCAGGCCGTGGCTGCCGGTTCGGACCAGCCACTCATGCGCGTCGCGGGCTGCCTCGACGGCGGCTGGATGATCCCGACCGACCAACATGGCATAGGTGGCGCGTACCATCGTCAGGTCGAAACCCAACACGATCGGTTCGAAGAGAGCGATCAATTCATCGAACACACCTGCTGCTTGTGTCCGTTCACCTCGCAAGGCCATGGCGATAGCTTGAGTCAGCATACGGGTACCGTCGGCCAGGCGACCCCTGAAGGCGACTTCTGAAACTGCCTCTTCCACCGGTTCAATCCAGTCGAGCCGCTTGGTCCAGGCCGCAACCTGTGCCGCCTCGTACAGGCCGGCGCCCGTTGTCGATAGGTCGATACCCATGGCGAGTTCGTACGCTTCCTCCCAACGCCCTGCATGCTGCATGACCTGGGACTTGTACTGATCCATTCCGGCTCGGAGTTGTGGGTCGGCAACGTCATCAAATGTGCTCATAGCCTCGAGGGCGCGGTCGGCGGCGCCGGGGTCGTCACCGCGGTACAGGCTCAAGACGGCTCGATCGGCCGCGAAGCTGGCCTTCCAGAAGTCGGGCAGTTCATCAGCCTCGAACGTATTCAAACCTTCGAGAGCTTGGTCGAACTCACCGTCGCGGATATCGGAGGTGGCGGTGTCGCGGGTAGCCCGGACCGTCCAACTGAAATCACCGAGCCGTTGGGAGATCCCTCCGACCCGGCGACTGAAGCCGGCAGCCTCCCGCGGGTTGTCGACGTAGAGGATGGCTCCGAGGTTGTTGTAGGCCCCCCCCGCCGTCCTCAGCAGGCCCAGCTCCTCGGCGACCTGGGCTGCCCCCACCAGGATCGTCTTCGCCTCGGTCAGGCGTTGGCTCGCAGCCAGCGACGTCCCCTGAGTGACCAGGCTTTCCAGGACTATCTCGTCCAACCCAAGCGCGGCGGCGCCGGGTAGCAGTCGCTCGACTGCGGTTGCAGCCTCCGGGTCGAAGTTGAGCGCCAGGCTACGCGCAGCCTCGGCGGCGACGGCGATCGAGACTTCGTCGTCGAACGTTTCCAGTTGGTCGTACACCGGCTTGATCACCGGTAGCGCCTCGTCAGAGCGGAAGTTGCCGTTGAGAATCCAACTGTGAACGGTTGCCGCTCGCCTCACCCCATCAACACTGCCGGCGGCGTCGAAGTGAGCACGAGCTTGGACCGCGTAGGCGATCGCTCGTTCGACCTCCGACTGCGCCTCCGCGGCGCGCGCGGCTTGCAGCCAGAAACCCGCTCGCTGATCATCATCGATTGACAATGAAATGGCCTGGCCGTACAAGTTCTCGGCCCGACTGTGGGACCCAAGTGCGGCCGCTCTGGCGGCTGCTTCAGTCAGTCCACCGAGCGCTCTCGAGGCAAGGTCATCTCGTTCCGGGCCCTCCGGCGTGGCGTTGTAGGCGCTCATATAGTGACCGGCTACCACCCCTGCCAGTCCGGGATCCTCGTCCTGGGCGAAGTAGGCGGCGGCCGCCAGATGCTTCTCGCGTCTGTCGTCCCGGCTGAGCCGACCGTAGGCCACGTCATGGATCAGCGATTGCACGAACCTGTGATGACCCCGTTCCGGCGATCTGGGATCCTCCTCGATGTCGAGGATCTCCAGCTGGTTAAGACCGCGGAGAAGCATCTCCAGGTCTCCGGACTCCTCACCTCGAATCGCCTGCATGGCGGCGACCGTGAAGGATTGTCCCAATACAGCTCCATCCTGCAACACGCTGCGTTGTGCCGGGTCGAGCCGGTCGAGTCGGGCGCCGATAACTGCTTGCAGTGATTCCGGGAGCGCCAGCGAATCAAGGTCACCGTGATACTCCCAGCCCCCCTCGTTCTCCTCGAGGTCATCGGCCGCGACGAGCATCCGCACCATCTCCACGGCATACAAGGGAAATCCGGCGGACCGCTCGACGATTCGGGCGACGACTGCCTGATCGACGCCCGGAAGGTACTCAGCCAGCATGTCTCCCATATCCGTTTCCGACAGCGGGGAAAGCCTGATGCCGATCGAATGGCGATGGTGGGAACCCCAGGTGGGGAAGCGGTCCAGGAGGTCCGGTCGGGCCAGAGTGATGATGAGCAGCGGGGAACGGGTTGAGCGTTCCACCAGCTCGCCGACGAAGTCGACGAGACCGGAATCCGCCCAATGGAGATCCTCGAAGACCAGCACGGTGGTTCCGCGCCGGGCGATGTGCTGGAAGAAAGACCGGAGAGCCGAGAACAGTTCATCGCGTCGACCGGGCGGCATTTCCGCCAGGCCCAGCAACCCTTCCAGGCGGGGCTCGATCCACCGCCGGTCCTCTTCGCTCTCAACGAACTCCGCTACGCAGGTTCTCAATCGCGTGCGAGCCCGGGTCGGTGGTGATCACCGCCGGAGCCACGGGCGCGCTG
>CBDTUP010000231.1:0-4933 GCA_965363685.1 uncultured bacterium
GCTCCGGACCTCGCGGCCGACGCGCTGGCGGCCGCAACCGCCGCTATTGCCGGAGCGGGCGGCAACATCGACCGCATCCTCCGACTCTCGAACTACCCGGTCATGAGCTACGAGTTCATCGTCTCAGGCGCGGATTTCGATCTCTTGCGCGCCGAACTCCTCAGTGCCTCGCAAGCTTTCCGGCTCGATGTCGCAGTGCAACCTGAAGGGCTACAGCGCCGTGCCAAGCGTCTCGTCGTTCTGGATGTGGATTCAACGCTGATCCAGAACGAGGTCATCGATCTGCTCGCCGCCGAGGCGGGCAAACAGGAAGAGGTCCGTGCGATCACCGATCGAGCCATGCGCGGAGAACTCGACTTCGAGGGAGCGCTCCGGTCGCGGGTCGAACTCCTGCGTGGTCTGAACGCGACGGCTCTCGATCGAGTAGCAGACCGCATCTCAATGACGCCGGGCGCCAGGACCTTTGTCCGGACACTCCGCAGACTTGGATATGAGGTGGCCTTGGTAAGCGGCGGTTTCGGCGTCTTCGTCGATGCTCTGGCCGCTGAGCTGAACGTTGAGCACACCTACGCCAACCACCTGGTGTTGGACGACGGGGTGGTCACCGGAATGCTCGAAGGTCCGATCCTGGATCGAGCCGGCAAGGCGGCGGTACTCCGCCGTGTGGCCGCTGAGCGGGGCATCCCCCTCGAGCAGACTGTGGCAGTAGGCGACGGTGCCAATGATCTGGATATGCTCGCGGCCGCCGGACTTGGAATCGCCTTCAACGCCAAGCCGGTCGTAAGAGAAGCGGCCGACACGGCGGTCTCGGTCCCTTACCTGGACGCAATCCTTTTTCTGCTCGGCATCCGCCGCGAGGACGTCGTGGAGGCGGACGCTGCCGACCCCACCCTTTGAGTTATCTGAAGGAGTCAGTTCCAGCCGCGGTCGTCTTGTTTGAGAGCGGTGTCGATCGAAAGGGCTGCCGCGACTACCAGCGAAAGCAGGGGCTGAGCCAGGCGGCTGTGGATCTGCACGACGTAGTTATCTGCAGTAGTGAACATCGTCTTGGCCAGGCCTTCCCAGGTTTTGGTAATGCGGGCGACCTCGGTGCCGGTGGCATCTTCGATGCGGAAGTTCCAAGCTCTCCAGTTCTCCGCTTTGATGGCGCCTAGTTCCTGCCCGCCCGACTCCAGCGCGAAGTTGATCTTCCCAATCACATTGCGTTGCACGATGCGACCGAGTTCCCGCCCGATTGGATCCTCAACTACCACCGTCGACTTGAACACTTTGGCCGGGCGGGTGAGCATCAAGACCACGGTGCCTGCGCTGTCGACCACTTCGAGGCGATGTGTCATGAACTGATCGACCGACGAGAGCAACCGCATGGCCTTTTTGAGAGTCGACTGGCCGACTTGGTTGACTGCCCCAATCTGCCTTCCCGATCGGTCGAATACGCCGTACTGGTTGTTCAGTTCGATCAATTTGGCCTTCTGATTGACCACCAGAACCGGCTCACTGAATAGGGTCCCGCCTCCGGTCGAACCGGCCTCGATCCCCGCACCCGAGTACCCCTCACCTGCGACCTGGTCCCGGATCTTCTCCGGATTGGCAGCATCATCGAGAGTAAGGGCGGCGTCGAAACGATCGAGACCATCGGTCGGATCGACACTTTGCACACCGTCGTCTGCCACATGCTCGGTCCACGCCGAGCCATCCCAGTATCGATACTGATGTCGTTTGGTCGGATCCGGAAGCCAGGCTCGTTCTTGGGTCATTCACCAATCGTCGCAGGATCCGGCACTCCGCGACGTCGAAACGGACGTTCAATCAGCCACACCTCCGCTTGGACTGCTGTATTCGGTACTGTGACTCCCACCCTCAGGAGGAGCCATGCAGCTACCGGCCGGCGTCGAAGAACGCATTCGCACCGAATCCACCATGTGGATGACCACCGTGAGACCATCTGGTCAACCCCAACCGTCTCCCATCTGGTTCTGGTGGGATGGAACAGAGTTCCTCATGTTCAGCAAAGACCACACGGCACGCCTCACCAACATCGCCGCCAACCCCAAGGTGTCTCTCAACCTCGACGGGGATGGACGCGGTGGCGCGATAGTCATTGTTGAAGGTGTCGCCAGAATCGACCGATCCCTTCCACCGGCTCGATCCGTGCCCGAGTACATAACCAAGTACCGGGAGTTCCTCGACTCCTACGGCTGGACCGCGGAAGGATTCTCAGTCGACTACCCGGTTCCCGTCAAGATCACACCGACGGGCCTGCGCGCGTGGTGAGGTAGACGACCGGTCTACAGATCAGGCTCTGGCCTCCTGCAGTGACTCCTCAAACACCTGCAGCGTCTTGGCGACGTCCTCATCCGTATGAGCAGAGCAGATGAACCAGGGTTCGAGCGCGTCATCAACCGGGAACACCCCTTTGCCGATCATGCCCATGACGACATCGGAGTACAGCTCTTCGTCATGATTGGCGGCGTCACGAAAATCACGAGGTGCTTCATCCGAGAAGACCAGTCCAAACATCGCCGGCACACCGACGAGATGGGCCGCCACCCCTTGATCGGCACACACGCCGGCGAGACCTTCCATCAAGCTGTTTCCAATCTTCTCGATCTGTGTGAAAGGCTCTCCGGTCGACAGCTTGGCGATGGTGGCGCCCGCGGCCGCCACCGCTACTCCATTGGCCGAATACGTTCCGGCCTGCGAGATGCCGCCCCTGGCCCACCCCTGAATCACTTCACCTCGTCCGGCGATGGCAGCCACCGGAAACCCGTTGCCCATCGCCTTGGCGAAAGTCCCGAGATCGGGCGTCACGCCGAAATACTCGCCGGCTCCGCCCAGCCCCATCCGGAATCCTGTTTTGACCTCATCGAAGATCAGCACGGAGCCGTAGTCGGTACACAGGCGTCGCAGACCTTCCAGAAAACCATCCTCCGGCATGATCCCGAATGCGTTGCCGAGCATCGGCTCCACTATCACGCCCGCGATCTGATAGCCCTGATCCCGGAACAGCCGCTCGGCAGCTTCGAGATCGTTGAACGGCAACACCCGAATGTATGACCGGATGGCTTCCGGGATTCCGGACGAGCTCTGCAAAGGAATCGGTCGAGAACGAGACCCTAGGGCGTCGGGTGGGGCGCCGGCAGTCGAGAACATGACGTAGTCGTGAACTCCGTGATACTGGCCTTCGAACTTCAGGATCACATCGCGCCCGGTGAATCCGCGCGCCAGGCGAATCGCATGCATCGTTGCCTCGGTACCCGTGTTGCCGAAACGGAGTTGCTCCACCCAGGGGACCGCCTGGAGAAACGCTTCGGCGGCTTCGACCTCGCGGCGCTGCGTCATAGCGAAGGTGGTCCCGGCGGCAGCCGACTCGGCGACTGCCCTTGCTACATCTGGGTCGCCGTGTCCCAGAATCACCGGACCGAACCCGAGCTGATAGTCGATGTAGCGGGTCCCATCCATGTCGATGACATGACCGCCCTCACCATGGTCGATGACCATCGTGTCTTCGTCGCCCCAATACCTGAACTGGCTCGAGACCCCGTTCACCAGCGCCGTCTTCGCCCTGTCAAACCAAGCCGCCGTCTGCTCGCCCTGCAAACCCATGATGCTTCTCCTGATTGGGACGGGCCGCCGCCGTACGCCTCGTAGGTGCATCCAAGGTCGGGGGAGAGAGCCCGACCTTGCTTGCGTCGAGAGTGTCGTTGACGGCGGCTCCGCAAACTCACTCTGCGCTCAGTTTCAACCTAGACGAAGGCCATCCCTCGACGAAGCGCTGCGACATGCCTCTGGGCCATAATGAAGCCGAACCGACATTGGAGATCCATGGCTGCAACCCTGAAGATGTATCTCGCCGGCGAGTGGACGGAAGGCACCGGCCACGAATACCACGAACTGATCTCTCCGGTGACCGGCGAACACATAGCCACCGTACCCCTCCCATCCGCCGCCGACGTCGATCGAGCGGTGGCGGCCGCTCGCCAGGCGACCGACGAAATGCGTCACTGGTCGGCCTTCGAACGTGCGGATCTCTGTCTCCGGATAGCCGGCGCAATCGAACCCCTGGTGGCGGAGATCGCCCGCATCCAGACCCTCGAACAGGGCAAGCCGTACCACGAAGAGTCCCTGGCGGATATCGAGGAAGCGAATCAGTACTTCTACAACGCCGCCGAGGACGTCAAGCGTTTGACGGGTGAAGTGATCCCCACCTCCAGCAGGACCAAGCGCATGTTCACCTTCCGCCGGCCGGTGGGTGTGTGGGCGGCCATTACACCGTGGAACTTCCCGGTAACCATCCCCCTGGAGTACGTCGGCCCCGGTCTGGCGACCGGCAACTCGGTCATCGTCAAACCACCGGAGTTCACCTCGTGGGCTCTGCTCAAACTCGCCGAAGCCTTTGATGAAGCCGGCGTGCCGAAGGGCGCAATCTCGGTATTGCCGGGAGGAGGAACCGTCGGTGAAGCTCTCGTGACACACGACGGAGTCGACGCAATTGGGTTCACCGGCTCATCCGCCACCGGGAAGCGGATCATCGCACAGATGGGCGTGAAGCGATCGATCATGGAGATGTCGGGCAATGGACCAACGATCGTTACCGCCGATGCGGACCTCGATTCTGCGGCTCCACTTGCGGTATACGGCGCCTACTACAACGCCGGGCAGGTCTGCTGCGCAACCGAGCGTGTAATCGTCTTGGATGAGGTGCACGACGAGTTCGTTGCCCGGGCCGTCGACGCGGCCGCAGACGTTCGACTCGGGGATCCTTTCGATGAGAACACCAACATGGGGCCATTGAACAACGAGGCGACCGCCTTCAAGATGGACTCCCACATAGCCGATGCCCGCGGCCTCGGCGCCGATGTTCTCGTGGGCGGAGGACGAGCGAAGGGCTACCCGACCGATCTGTACTACGACTTCACGATCGTCGACAACG
>CBDTUP010000232.1:0-4912 GCA_965363685.1 uncultured bacterium
CTGTTCGTTCCATCAGTCAGCACGGCCACGATCACCTCTGGTGGTGAAGTCATGGCCGACGCTTTGAAGGAAGCCACGGGACTTGAATACGAGGTCGTGGTTCCGACGTCATACGCAGCGACAATCGAGTCGATGTGCGCCGCCCCCGAGCGCTCGATGGGATTCATCCCCGGTCTCGGCTACGTGCTCGCCAACGAGCTCTGCGACGTTGACGTCTCGTTTGCCGCCGTCCGCTTCGGATGGGATGTGTATTGGGCCCAGATCGTCGTTCCCAGGGACAGCGACGTTGAGACCCTCGCCGACCTGGACGGAGCCACCTGGGCATACCCAGATGCAGGTTCCACTTCCGGCTATCTGGCGATTCTGCCGATGCTTGAAGCAGCCGGTGTGACACCCGGTGAAACGGTTGAAGCGGGTGGACACACGGGTTCAATCCGCGCCGTCTATCAGGGCGACGCCGACTTCTCTTCGAGTTTCTTCAGTCCTCCACTGCTTCCGGAAGGTCTCTGGGATACCAGCATGGCACCGGATATCCCCGATGATCTTGTTCCCGACTGCGCTGTGAACGATGAGAATCGACTGTTCTGCGGGGACTATCGAGTTCTCGACGCACGGGCCAATCTGCGGGAGGAAGCTCCGGACGTCATTCAGAAGCTTCGAATCCTGGAGATCTCGCCGGCTATCCCGAACGACACCCTGTCCTTCGGACCCGATTTCCCGGCTGAGCTGCGTGCCGAGATTGAAGCCGCCCTTGTGGCATTCGCTGAGACCGATGCCTGGGCAGAGTCAATCGGCAACGCGGACTTCTACGACTGGACGGGACTGGCTCCCACCAACGACGCCAACTACGACGTCGTCCGAGCCATGGTCGAAGCAGCAGGGATCACTCTCGAGAACATCGGCGAGTAGTTACCTCCAACGATTGCACTATCGGGGCCCGGCAGTTGCCGGGCCCCGAGTGTTTCTGGCACAAATGAGGGGCTAGAGTTTCCCCGCTGCACCAAGGAGGCTCATGCTCAAAGTCGAGCACCTGACGAAGGTCTATCCGGGCGGCGTCCTCGCGCTCGAGGATGTCAGCTTCGAGGTCCCCGACGGGGAATTCCTCGCCGTTATCGGCCTATCGGGGTCGGGTAAGTCCACCCTCCTGCGTTGTATCAACCGGCTCATCGAACCCACCGAGGGTCGGATCAGTTGGCACGGAGTCGACGTCACTCAGGCGAGCCAAGAAGAGATGCGGCGGATTCGTTCCCGAATCGGCATGGTCTTTCAGCACTTCAATCTCGTCCATCGTTCCTCAGTCCTCACCAACGTGCTGGCCGGACGACTTGGGTACACAACCCCCGCTGCAAGCCTGATCAATCGATTCCCGGCCGCCGATATCGCCAAGGCGCATGACACCCTGGACCTTGTTGGCATCCAGGATAAGGCCAATACCCGGGCCGACGAGCTCAGTGGCGGGCAACAGCAGAGAGTGGGCATCGCCCGGGCTTTAATGCAGGATCCGGAAATGATCCTGGCGGATGAACCCGTGGCCAGCCTGGATCCGGTTTTGGCGCATTCGATCATGCAATACCTTGACCTGATCCAGAAGCGAGGTGTAACGGTGCTGTGCAGCCTTCACTTTCTGGATCTCGTCCAGCAGTATGCCGATCGAGCAATCGCCTTGAATGAGGGCAAGCTGATGTTCGACGGTCCACCAGAAGCGATCGACGACGCCAGGTTCAAGGACATCTACGGCCAAGAGGCCGAGCGTATCGGATGAGTGGATCGTGACGAGCAGAACTGCCAACGACAAGAAGCAGGATCAGAGGAAACGCCGTACCTGGATAGTGCTCATCTTCGTCGTGTTCGGTTTCCTCACCTACGCCTACGGCGTTGATGCAACAGGAGTGACGCTCGAGGAAATCGAAGACGAGCAGCGCCAGACGAACCTATTCCGAATCCTCCGCGCCCTCGCCCATCCCGACATCCTCGAACGCGACACCGATGAGGTCCAGATCGCGGCAGAAATCTATGTGCCATGTCAGGCCAACCAGCCTGCACCACTTGATGACTCGGGTGCTTACATAGAGATTGTCCCACCGTGCGGTGACCCCGAAACCGACGTCGTGGTCCGCGGCCAGGGGTTCGCGGCCGGATCCGAAGGCCCAATTTCATTCATACCACCGTCGGGAGTGAGCCTCGGAATCGGTGAATTCATCGTCGAGGAAGACGGAACCTTCGAGACGACGGTGACGCTAAAGGACCGTCCGAGCGAGGAAGTCCAGTTCATTCGCGTTACCGCCCGTCAGGAGGTTGGAAGTCTGCACTTCACCGAGACGGCCAGGCTCACTCTCGATTTCGCCCTTGAAACAGTCTTCATGGCCCTACTGGCGACCACGATCGGGACATTCCTTGCAATACCCCTGAGTTTTCTCGCATCGCGAAACCTCATGCGTCCTATCAAGTCGCCAATGGTCAGCATCGCCCTCGGCATAGTCGGACTCCCGGTCGGTATCTGGGTCGGGGCATCCGTCGCACGATTGGCCCAACGATCGATCGAGTTCCTCACAGGGAATGCCATCTTCTCATTGGGAGGAGCACTCCTACTCGGCGCGGCTATCTGGTATCTACTCCGAATCCTCTTCCCTGAAGTCGAGCCCGACGAGCCACCGAGCCGTAATACGCGCCTCGCCCACGCTGGTCTTGGCCTGGTGATCGCAATTGCGGCGACAGCCGCGGTCATCCTGGTTGGCGACTTTCTGATCTCAATCGGCAACGCGCTCGGCGACTCCGAGAGCTGGTTCAGAAGGGAAGACGTAGTCAACGATATCGGCGCCGGCCCGTTGCACTTCATGGCGCTCTTCGTATTCACCATCGAGCCGTCCGGCGCCGGCGTCTTCGCTCAACTCGGGTCCCTATTCGGCCGTTTCGTGGTTTCCCGCGTGCCGAGCGTTGTTGACCGCACGCTGCGATATCTGACTGCCGCGCTGGCCGGTGCCGTCATCGCCATCGGCGTCGGCAAGGCTATCGAGTGGCTCTATCAGTGGGATGATCTCGCCAGAACCTTCTGGATTCCCGCCGCAGTCGGTGCCATCCTTGGGCTGTCGCTGGCATTCGCGACGCGCAAGGCGGACCAGGTGGCCACGGGCCTGACGATCTACTACCTGGCACGTACGTTGTTCAACACTCTCCGTTCGATCGAGCCGCTCGTCATGGCGATCATTTTCGTCGTCTGGGTCGGCGTTGGTCCGTTCGCCGGTGCTCTGGCACTTGCATTGCACACCACCGCAGCTCTGGCCAAGCTTTACTCGGAGCAAGTTGAGAGCATCTCACAGGGACCGATCGAAGCGGTCCAAGCAACCGGCGCTAATCGCCTTCAGACGGTCATGTACGCAGTGGTACCGCAGATCGTTCCGCCGTACATATCGTTCACCCTCTATCGATGGGACATCAACGTCCGCATGTCCACCATCATCGGCTTCGTCGGTGGGGGTGGCCTCGGGTTGCTGCTGCAGCAAAACGTGAACTTGCTCCAGTACCGCGCCGCGGCCGTGCAGATGTTCGCCATAGCAATCATCGTCGCATCGATGGACTACATCTCTGCCAGGCTACGTGAGCGCCTCGTGTAACCCCCGCGGGGGAAGGCCAGGTGGCCTCCAGCAAACCGGCGCCACTCCGGTTGAACTTGGAACGATCCGATGCGGCTGAGAACCCGGGAAGAGCGAGAAGCAATCGAGGCCGAACTACTGGCGCCGGAAGCGACCCTTTCCACACGATCGAAGGGCCGAGCGGTCGATGAGCAACCGGATGAGCTGCGGACGGTGTTCGAAGTAGATCGCGATCGGATCCTGCACTCGAAAGCGTTTCGGAGGCTCAAGCACAAGACGCAAGTGTTCCTCAACCCGGAGGGCGATCATTTCGTCACTCGAATGAGTCATACCCTTCAGGTGACTCAGATCGGCCGGGCTATGGCCGTGCCGCTGGGTCTCAACGAGGCACTCACCGAGGCTATCTGCCTCGGTCACGACACCGGCCACTCCCCATTCGGTCACACGGGCGAGGATGCGCTCTCCCCGTATGTCGAGGGCGAGTGGCTGCACTCTCAGCAAAGTGTGCGGCTGCTGAGTGTCCTCGAACCGCTGAACCTGACCTGGGAAACCCTCGACGGCATTCGCGCCCACTCCTGGAAAGTGGATCCCCCACCCGCTACGCCTGAGGGCTACCTCTGCCGGTTCGCAGATCGGATTGCCTACTTGACCCACGATGTCGACGATGCATTGCGTGGTGGGGTGGTCAGTCTCGAGGACCTCCCACGCGAGGCTATCGATACGTTCGGCACACCTGGACCGGAGTGGATCGACACGATGGTTCGCGCGGTGATCGAGGAATCGCTCTCTGAGGGTCGAGTGTTCATGCGGCCCGATGTACTCAGCGTCATGCATAGATTTCGGGACTTCATGTTCGAGAACGTGTACCTGGGTGCTCACAGTGATCGCCAGAAGCACGCTGCCATCTGGGTGATTCGCGATCTCGTCGACTACTTCGTCGACAACCCCGACGAGGTCCCGGCTACGTTCCGCCTCGACGACGCCGACGCCACGGCGCGCGCCATCGACTACGTCTCCGGCATGACCGACCGTTTCGCTCTGCGACTTCACGACTCGTTGTTCCGCCCGGAGGGCATCGCCTGAGCCGTCTCCTAACTCGTTCTGGCGTGAGAAACCCGCCAGAATTGCGCGCTTTCTAACGCCAGAAGCGTGGAGAGGGATTGGATCCCTTAGGATCGGTTGGAGCACGAGAAGGGAATCGCTTGTCAGAGTTCATCGACCGGGGTGCAGTCAAGGTGATCGAGATCATCGGGATCTCAGACCAGAGTTTCGAGGACGCCGTATCTCAGGGTGTGGCCAAGGCAGCCGAGACGGTGAAGGGC
>CBDTUP010000233.1:0-4894 GCA_965363685.1 uncultured bacterium
CCGCCTGTGTTGAGCGGCGTGGAACATCCCCACATACTCGGGACGGATCCATTTGGTGGAGATGTCTTTTCGCAGCTTCTGTTCGGAGCCAGGGCTGCGTTCCTCCTGGGAGCGATAGCGGCCATCTCCTCGGTGGCATTAGCGACTTTCGTGGGCACCATTGCGGCTTACTTCGGCGGTGTGATTGACACTCTGTTGATGAGATTGGCCGACCTGGTCATTCTGATTCCTTTGCTTCCGCTCCTGATCGTGGTGAGCGGCTTCTGGAATGTTGAGTTAGCCATGCTTGGAATCCTGATCGGTATCCTGTCCGGACTGGGCGGGACGGCCATCATTCTCAAATCTCAAGCATTGAGCGTGAAGGTGAAACCGTTCATCGATGCTGCGCGAATCGCCGGAGGCGGTCATTGGCGCATCATCACCAGGCACATCATTCCTAACGTGCTCCCGCTCAGCTTCCTATACATGATGTTCGCGGTAACCGGCGCCATCTTCACGGAAGCCGCCTTGTCCTTCCTGGGTCTGCTCAACATCCAGCAGTCGTGGGGCATCATGATCAATATCGCTCACACTCAGGGCTACACCCTCGAGGGCCTCGATGTCTGGTGGCTGATGCTGCCGGCAGGACTCTCGATCACACTCTTCTCGGCCGGGTTCTTCCTGGTCGGAAGAGCGATGGATGAAGTCGTCAACCCTCGCCTCCGGAAACGCTAAAGGACGTCAATGGCACAAACTCTCGAGATTGAATCAAGGGGAGGCAAGGCGGGCACGCCGCTCCTCGAGGTGGACCAACTCGTCATGCATTACGGCACCAAGGAAGGTGACGTATCTGCCGTCGAGGACGTCACGTTTACGCTCAACAACGGTGAAGCCATCGGGCTCGTGGGTGAGTCCGGATGCGGAAAGACGTCGATTGCACTGACCTTGCTCCGGTTACTTCCGGATAACTCTGTCATCAAGTCCGGCGACGTTCGGCTGGACGGCGAAAGCCTGATCGGACTCGATGAAGAGCAGATGCGCCGGCGGCGGTGGCGGGACATCTCGATGGTGTTCCAGGGTGCAATGAACTCATGGAACCCCGTGTATCGCATCGGCGACCAGATCCGTGAGGCGCTTCGCCTGCATTGGCCGGAGACCCTCACATATCAAGAGGAAACCGACCGCATCGGCGCGCTCTTCGAATTGGTCGGCCTCAACCCGGCGACCATGGAACGCTATCCGCACGAGTTCTCGGGTGGGATGCGGCAGAGAGCCGTCATCGCGATGGCATTGTCATGCAACCCCAAAGTGATCATTGCCGACGAGCCAACTACTGCTCTGGACGTCATTGTCCAGGATCAGATTCTGCGTGAGCTTAAGAACATTCAGCAGGAGCTCGGCATGAGCATCATCTATATCTCGCACGACATAGCCGTCATCGCAGAGGTAACCGAGCGGATGGGTGTCATGTACGCGGGCAAGCTCGTGGAACTCGGGGCAACTGTGGAGGTATTCCACCGCCCGAAGCATCCCTACTCCTACTTGCTGCTCAAATCGACGCCGTCGATCACCGGTCCGCGCAGGAAGCTGGCACCGCTCGAAGGCGAGCCACCCAACCTCATCCAACCCCCAAGCGGATGTCGTTTCCATCCCCGCTGCCCGTTTGCGACCGAGCAATGTTCAACTGAGGAGCCACCTTTGACGACCGTTGCAGACGGCCACGCGGTGGCCTGCTGGAACTGGCAGGAAGTGCCCGAGATCGGAGGGCTGCAGAAGTGACTGATGCGATGACTGAACGCGATTCGCACGAGACGGTCGGCCCCCTCCTGAAGGTCGAGAAGCTGCGCAAGTACTTCCCGGTGGCAAAGAGCATATTCCGCGAAGCTCACGACTTTGTTCACGCGGTCGATGACATCAGCTTCGAGATTGCACCCGGCGAATCGTTGGGACTGGTTGGCGAGTCGGGCTGTGGCAAGAGCACGACCGGCAGGATGCTGACCAAGCTCGAGGAAGCGACCGCCGGACATATCTATCTCGCCGACGAGGGCGAGATGATCGACATAGCCGAGATTCAGCGATCGGAAATGCGTCGCTTTCGCCGACGTGTGCAGATGATCTTCCAGGATCCATTCGAGTCGCTGAACCCACGCCGGACCGTGTATGACACGGTTGCCGAGTCACTGACGGTTCAACGCATTGGTCGGGTGTTGGAGCGCGAAGAGCGCGTGGCCGAGCTTCTGCATCGGGTTGGATTGACCCCACCGGAATCATTCATGTTCAGGTACCCGCACGAACTCTCTGGCGGTCAGCGCCAGCGAGTCGCGATTGCTCGTGCGCTGGTCATCGACCCGACGTTCCTGGTGGCCGACGAACCGACCTCGATGCTCGACGTCAGCATCCGGATTTCGATCATGGACCTGATGTTGAAACTCGCAGACGAGTTCGACGTTTCGTACCTGTACATCACCCACGACCTCGCCGTAGCCCGCTACATGTGCGATCGGATTGCGGTCATGTACCTCGGCAAGATCGTAGAGATGGCGCCGACTGAGGAGTTGTTGTCCAATCCGCAGCATCCGTACACACAGGCGTTGTTGTCTGCCGTGCCGGTGCCGGATCCTGCGTACAAACGCGAGAGAGTCGACATCAAGGGTGGCATTTCGAAGGCGCTCAATCCTCCTCCAGTGTGCCGATTCATCGAACGGTGCCCTAGAGCCACCGATCGGTGCAGAACCAGCGACCATCCCGGATTCGATGATCTGGGCAACGGACATCTCGTTGCCTGTTACAACTTGTAGGAGACGACCTGGACGAACCCGCCGCTCCGGCTGATGGGGGAGTGCTGACACTCCCCAACCTGATATCGGTCGTCAGGCTCCTGATGATCCCTGTGTTTCTGTGGTTGTTGATTGGGCGCGACAACTCGGCTGCGGCAGGCTGGCTCCTGTTGGGAATCGGAGGCACCGACTGGGTCGACGGATACTTGGCACGGCGCCTCGGTCAGGTGAGCGAATTCGGGAAGTTTCTCGACCCACTCGCCGACCGGATCGCGGTGGCTACTGCGGTGATAGCCGGATGGGCCGTTGGTGTTCTTCCGCCTTGGTTCGCCGGGCTGCTGATAGTCCGTGAGTCGATCATTGGAATAGGGGCTCTGGTCCTTGCGGTCCGCACCCGCGGAAAGCTGGCGGTTAGGTTTCTCGGCAAGCTCGCAACATTCCTTCTCTACGGTGCAATTCCCGCGTTCTACGTGTCGGAGGGCGGTTTCCTGCCGGACTTCTTCGGTCCTGTGGCCTGGATCACCGGAGTCACCGGATTAGTCCTCTACTACTGGGTGGGCGTGCAATATGCGCTCGATATCAAGCAGGCAATGACGGGCCGGCCGCACGGCTAAACTCATGGCCGTCAACGGACTACTGGAGGAAACGACCCGATGAACGTACCCGATGACCGGCGGTATACGGAAGAACACGAATGGGCGCTTCTAACGCCCGACGGCCCGGTGCGTCTTGGCATCACGGAGTATGCCCAGGATGCCCTTGGTGACATCGTGTATGTCGAGCTGCCCCAGGTGGGTGATGCGTTCGATTCCGGTGCCACTCTTGCCGAGGTTGAGTCGACGAAGTCGGTAGCGGACGTCTACGCACCCCTAGCGGGCAGCGTTACGGCCATCAATGAGGCACTCGTCGACCAGCCAGAGTTGATCAACTCAGACCCTTACGGTGACGGTTGGTTCGTTGAATTGCAGGTGAGCGACGCTTCCGTCCTCGAAGGCATGCTCGATGCTGCGGCCTACGGTGCACTGATCGAAGACTGACCTTTCGAGCGTTCGGGCCGCTGCACTTGCTGTAAGAGTTGGCCGCTACCATTGCTTGCATGGATTGTCCGTCTTGCCAAGAACCACTGTCGGATGACGCAAATGTCTGCGAGAGTTGTGGGACCCTGATCGAGCACGAACCGACCGTTGTGTTCGTGCCTGTTTCCGCAGATGCACACCCGTCTCTGAGTGCCGATCAGGCCACCAACGTACCGGGCGTTCGCGGATACGGACTGGTCGTAGAACGAGGGCCTCGAGCAGGCATGACCTTCTTGTTGAATCCCGGAGTGACGACAGTCGGACGGCATCCGGAGAGCGACATCTTCCTGGACGACATCACTGTTTCGCGCCAACACTGTCGTTTCGTGGTCGACAACAAGGGGCTTCGTCTCGAAGACTCTGGTTCAACCAACGGCACCTACGCCAACGAGGTGAGGGTTGATGAAGCATGGTTGCGGCCCGGCGATGAGGTGATCGTCGGAAAGTTCCACTTGATCGTGGCAATGGGTGATGCCTGACTCGCCGGCCCTCACGATCGGTGAGGTCATCAATCTTCTCAAAGAAGACTTCCCAGATGTCACTGTCTCGAAAGTTCGCTTTCTAGAGGATCAGGGGTTGATTCACCCGGGGCGGAGCCATTCGGGTTACCGCCAGTTCCTCGACGGCGATCTGAAACGACTCCGGTACATACTGCGACTGCAACGCGATCAGTTCCTGCCGCTCAAAGTGATCAAGTCCAAGTTGACCATGTGGGATCGCGGCGAGGAACCCGACCTGGGAGCACCCGGTCATCCTCGCCAGAAAGGGACTCAACTCGGCCTCCCGGACGGGGAGTACGAACGATCCAGCCTGCTGTCACAATCCGGCCTGAATCCCAGGCAACTCGATGAACTCGTCGAGCACGGCTTGCTGCCGCACGATGGTCCCTACCACGACGGTCATGTCTCGGTTGCAATCGAAGCGGCCAGACTGATCAGCCTTGGTTTGGAGGCTCGCCATCTCCGTGCCGTGCTGCTCGCCGCAGAGCGCTCTTCCGACCTACTGGCTACCCTGACCGAACCGTTGCGCAGACATCGGTCCCCGGATGCCCAGAGGCGGGCG
>CBDTUP010000234.1:0-4870 GCA_965363685.1 uncultured bacterium
TCAGCGCGGAGGGCGACAACGAAGCCGGCACCCACTCACAACGTCGTCTGGGCGCAATCGTCGTATGGTCCGGATCGACTCAACTAGAGCCGAAAGCCCCGCTCCGCGTCGGAAGCTGCACAGAGCACCGAGCTCAGGAGTCTGGAGCGAACGAACCTCGATCGACCACAACTCACCTACCGAGATTGCTCTCCGGGAGCGATGTAGGTGATGTTCCGATATGGCTTCACCTGCTCGGCAACATTGTCTTTGAGCACGTTTCCCGACACGTGCATCAGCGTGTCACCGAAGTCGCCATCGATCCCCATGCTGGCCAGACACGGATAGTGGTGATGCAGCAGGCCGGCCTCTTGCGCGGCGTCATCGGCGGATACCCCCACCAGTCGTTCCGCTACATAGCGAGCACACCCACACACGGCATCCCGGGAAACCGAGGCCGAAGTGATGGTCTTTGAGCCCGGATCGACCGTGAGTCGGAGATCGGGCTGTCCGAACCAGCGGGCGAACTCCGAGATCAGCGGATCTTGGTAAGGCATACGTTGGCTCCGAGCCGTACCGTAGTCCGACTCCGTCAACGAACAGAGCGGCTTGGGGGTCACGCACACGACATCCATCGCCTCCAACCAGCCTCGCAACTGCCGGGCCAGGCCCCGGGGGAGCCAGGCTTCGTTGTCGACTGCAGCGATGACGGCAGAAGCCCCGGTCAACTCGACGATGTCCGGTATCAGCTCTGCCACGGCGGAAACCTCGGGAAACGACAGGATTAGGTCTGCAGGATGGAGGTCGTCGGGAACGAACTCATCCGGATAGTCGATCACGATCGGGTAGCGGGACGGTGCCCTCCACTCCTCGACCGTCCATTCCTCCGGTCCGTGATCCCGGACGTTGTCTAGGTGCCTTTTGCCGTAGTCACCGGTGATGACACCCAGGATCCTCATGACGCGTAGCTTCCGACCCTCGGGTGGACCGCGATCACAGGATCTTCTCGAGCATTGCAGCCAGTGCTCGGTACACGGGTGAATCGTTGCCGAGTTCGACCACCGGGCGGCCGGTGAACTCGAACTCCGTGATATCTCCGTCCTGAGGGATGGTCCCCAACAGCGGTGCATCGACCTTTTCCGCCGCCTCCAGCAGCGCGGCAGGTATGTCACCGGCCGGCAATCTGTTGATTATGAGGTGGGCGTTCTCAATGTTGATATCCAACTCGCGCCTGAAACCGGCAATGCGACGGGCTGCCTCTAGCCCTCGCTGAGTGGGATCGCTCACAATCAGCAGGTGCTGCACGTCGCGGGTCGTGCGACGGCTGAGATGCTCCATGCCGGCCTCATTGTCGATCACGACGTGTCCATAGCCGCCCCCGATGGAGTCGATGACCTCGCGCATGTTGTGGTTGACGGCGCAATAGCAGCCGGGGCCTTCCCCGCGTCCCATCGCTATCAAATCGAAGTCGATCCCCTCCGACAATGAAGACCGCACCTCGAAGTCGAGGAACTCGCGCTTGCTGACTCCGCCCGGGAGGCCCCCCATGGCGGCCCCTCCGGCGGTGACACTCTCCCTGGCTTTGGTGAGCAGGTCTTCGCGGATGTCTCCCACGGTCCACTCGAGATCGAGACCAAGCACCATGTTCAGGTTGCTGCTGGGGTCGGCGTCGATTGCAAGCGTGGCGCCCCGGCCGGTCTCGGCCAGGTATTTGATCGTCAGTGCAGCAACTGTGGTCTTGCCGACTCCGCCCTTGCCGGCCACCGCAATCGTCGTCGTCATGTCTACCTCGTTGGTTAGGAACCCGACACCGGCATCGCCTCCGCCAGCGCGTCTGCGATTCTATCCGCCGCCTCGCGCATAGATGGAGCCAAGCCATACACGGACTCTCCCCGGCGATCGGCATCGACCACCAGGGGCTCTTCGGGCATGTACCCCATCAGCGGAATATCGAACACTTCCTGTTCCAGGAACGCCAGATCTTCATCGCCCCGGATCCGGTTTCCGACCAGCCACATGGATTCCAGCCCGATGTCTTCGGCGAGCTTCTTGATCTGAGCTGCAGTGCTGAGGCTGCGCCTGGTGGGCTCTACCACGATCAGAAGGGCATCAACGAAATCGACCGTGGCTCGACCCAAGTGCTCGACACCGGCATACATGTCCATGATCAGGACATCGTCATCCCGGAAGAGCAGGTGGGTGAACAAGGTCTTCAGCATGGCGCTCTCCGGGCAGATGCACCCGGAACCGCCCGATTCAACCGAGCCCATTTCCAACAACCGGACCCCGTCGTGAACGGCGCTGAAGCGTTCCGGCACGTCGTCGACTCGCGGATTGAGGGTGAAGAAGGAACCCATCGCCCCCGGCTGGGCGCCGGTGCGCTCCTCGATCAGTTCGTCCATCTCGGAAATCGGCTGCAGCTGCTCCAGGAGCTCGTCGGGAAACGCCAGCGCGCGCGCCAAGGATGGCGACGGATCCGAATCGACGGCCAGCACGGCCCGACCCTTGTCTGCATAGGTCTGGGCGAGGAGAGCCGCCAGGGTCGTCTTGCCGACCCCCCCCTTGCCGCTGATCGCGATCTTCATGTTCGGATCACACCCCCACAATCAGCTCATCGTGATTGGACGGAGGCGTGAAGTCCGACGGCAGAAGCCCTGCCTCGCTGACGATCCGGGGAATGATCGATTCCCACATCACAGGCATCAGGTGGAACCCGTTGACGCCCTCCATGTCCTTGATCTGATCTATGAGTTCCAGCGTGATCTGGACACCTTCTTCCTTTTCCTTCTCCGGGTCGCCGGCTTTCTCGAGCCGGTCGAGAATGGTCTCGGGGATGAAGACGCCCGGCACGGAGTCGTTCATGTAGCTGGCCATCTTGAAGCTCTTGAGAGGCGTCAGCCCGATCAGGATGAACACCTTGTCAAGAATGTCCCTATCGGCCAGCGACTCCAGCCAGATCTCGACGCCCTTGGGCTCGAAGGCGATGTTGGTCTGGAAGAACTGTGCACCGGCGTTGACCTTCTTGTGCTCGCGGAGCGCCTGGAACTCGGGCCGCGAGGCGTACGGCGAGGCGGCTGCGCCCAAGAAGTAGCTGGGTGGACTCTTGATCTTGCGTCCATCCAGGTAGACCCCTTCGTCGCGCATTCGCCGAAGGATCCACAGCATCTGCACCGACTCGATATCGACGACTTCCATCCGACTGCGTGGCGCAGGGCCGATCGCCGGGCTGTCGCCGGACAGGCACAGAATATTTCGGATGCCTAGGGCACTGGCGCCCATCACCTCGGCCTGAACCCCGACCCTGGTGCGATCCCGGGCCGCTATCTGCATGACGGGTTCTGCACCGTTCTGTAGCGCCATGATGCTGCAGGCCTGACTGGACATCCGTGCGGTGGCAGAGGGAGAGTCCGTGAAATTCACCGACGTGACATACGGCCGGATCATCTCGGTCTCGCGGACCAGCTTCCCGGTGGCCGAACCCATCGGAGGGGCTACCTCTGAGGTGACGACGAATTCGCCGGCACGCAGCCGTCGTTCCAGTTCAGAGGCCGGTTCATCGTACGCGGGTGGATGGTACTCAGCATCCCCCTGCCACCAGTCTGGCTGCCTGACGGGTAGGAACACCGATTCCCATACCTCAGAACGGGTCTCCTTCTTCCGTACGCCGGAGAAGAAGTTGCCGAACCCGACTTCACGGGTCTGACGATAAACGTCTCCCCAAGTCTCGCCCCCGACCTTGTCCCAGTCCAGCGGCGGTAGCACTTCCAGCAGTTTCTCTTGCCTACCGGTGGCAAAGGCCCGTTCGTGAATCTCGTACCAGACGCACGGGCGCGATTCGTCGACGTAGCAAATCTCGGGTGTGGAGCCACCGCACGGCCCATTGCGGAGGCCCTTGGGGCACTCCATCGGGCAGATGAACGCCGTCTCCTGCAGGAGACAGTTGCCGCACATCCGGCACCCGTAAACAGGCCCCTTGACCATTCGCTCCACTTGCGCGAGGGCTCTGTCGCCCAGTGCTTCACGCTTGAATGGCCGCCAAGCAGGCTGCCAGCGACGGGCAGGTTTCAGTCTCGACACCCGTGACTCCTTCCTGTTACTGCTGTAGATATGATTCTGCGTAGATGACCTTGTTGGAGAGGATCTGCACGGTCTTCCAGATCTCCATCTGGGCGGGATCCGACGCGTCGACATCGTCGAACGTCAACTCCTCCATCGCCGCGGTCCTATCGCTGATCGCCAGATACAGCTTTCCGATCGGCGTGGTGGCGTCTCGCTCCTCGATGACCCTAATGACCTCGTTCTGCTCCTCGTCGAACGGGTCGGCGATGATCATCTGCAGGCCGGCGCCCATCAGCATTGCGAGGTAGACGCGATTGATCAGCGAACGATTCTTGGTCGGCACGCCGTTGGAAACGTTCGAAATCCCCACTGAGATCGCCGGAGCCGGATCCCATACGACTTGCAGGGTACGGACGGCCTCAATCAACTCGGGGGCGTATTCCTGGCAACCCGAGACGGTTAGGACCAAGGGGTCGATGATGAGATCCGACACCGGGTAGTCGATCTCCAGCAGGCGCGGGATGAGCTTCTCGATCGCGATGTTCACCCGCTCGTCGGCGGAGACCGGTATACCACTCTTGGCCATAGTCAGGGCAACGAGTTTGGCGTTGTACTTCTTGGCCACCAGCGGGACGGCGTCGAGCCGCTCCTCTTCTGCGGAAACCGAGTTGATGATCGGTTGGGCCTTGGTGATCGCCTTGAGGCCCGCCTCGATCCCGGCCAGGTTTGTGCTGTCGAGGCTCAATGGCACATCGACAACCTCTTCGACCGTCTTCACCATCCAGGGGAAGACCTCTTCCCAGTCTTTCTTGCGTGGGCCGAGGTTGAGGTC
>CBDTUP010000235.1:0-4868 GCA_965363685.1 uncultured bacterium
AATGCAAGTGATGGTAGTGAGATAACAAATATATCTTTGAATGATAAATTTCCAGGGGGGATGTTCGTGGCCATGTCGGACGATAAAACATTTCATTTATATTCTTGGAAAGATATTGCCGGTGAAGATTTGCGTATTGCCGTTGTTGATTTTGGTGGCGGTACTCTCGATGTCACCATTATGGAATTCGGTAAGGGAGTATTCGAAGTCAAGTCGACCGCCGGTGACACCCGGCTGGGTGGCGATGACTGGGACGACGCCGTCGTCGAGTGGCTCGTCACCCAATTCAAGAATGAATCCGGTGTCGACCTGTCCCAGGACCGCATGGCTCTGCAACGCCTAAAGGAGGCTGCTGAGAAGGCCAAGATCGAACTCTCGTCGGTAACCGAAACCGAGGTCAATCTGCCCTTCATAACGGCAACCGCCGAGGGGCCGCTACATCTCCAGAAGAAACTCTCTCGGTCCGACTTCCAGAAGCTGACGGAGGATCTGCTCGAGCGAACGAAGGCTCCGTTCCGCCAGGCGGTCAAGGATTCCGGAGTTCCGATGGCGGAGATCGACGACATCGTCCTGGTCGGCGGGTCCACTCGTATGCCGGCAGTACAGGAACTCGTCAAGGAGCTAACCGGCGGCAAGGAAGCCCACAAGGGGGTGAACCCGGACGAGGTAGTGGCCGCAGGAGCCGCCATCCAGGCCGGTGTTCTCAAGGGTGACGTGAAGGACATTCTTCTCCTCGACGTCACTCCCCTCACCCTCGGTATCGAAACCAAGGGCGGGATCATGACCAAGATGATCGAACGCAACACCACCATCCCGACCCGCCGATCGGAGACCTTCACGACGGCCGACGACAATCAGCCCGAAGTGGAGATTCATGTCCTTCAGGGCGAGCGGCAAATGGCGATGGACAACAAGAGCCTCGGCAAGTTCCGCCTCACCGGCCTTCCGCCCGCCCCAATGGGAATGCCGCAGATCGAGGTGACTTTCGACATCGACGCCAACGGCATCGTGCACGTCAATGCCAAGGATCTCGGGACCGGCAAGGAGCAGGCGATGACCATCACGGGCGGTACCGCCCTGGCCAACGATGAAATCGAGCGGATGGTCAAGGATGCCGAGGCCCACGCCGAGGAGGACCGCCAGAAGCGTGAACTCGCCGAGGCCCGAAACCAGGCTGACCAGATCGCCCACCAGACGGACAAGCTGCTCAAGGAGCAGGAAGACCAGTTGCAGGAGGACGAGAAGTCCAACATCGAGTCGGCGCTGGCCGAACTGAAATCCACCGCGGAGAACGAATCTGCGACTGCGGAGGAGATCCGCGGCCAAATCGAAGCCGTCCTGACGGCGTCCCAGGCGCTCGCGCAACGTCTCTATGCGCAAGCCGCCCAGGAGCAAGAGGATGCAGGCGGCGATCCGAATGAATCGGATTCGGACGAGGAAATCGTCGAAGCCGAGATCATCGAGGATGACGATGCGTGATCGACTCCGTCGATCACGCTGGATGAACTCCCAAGGGTCGTTCGTCAGCGCAGATCGGTCCCACAAGGCCCGAACGTATCACGGACTCCAACATGACTGAGCACGAGGAGCAAGAGCAAGTCCCCGTAGAAGCTGAGATCGTCGAAGTCCCCGAGCCGGAGACGATCGACCCGTTGTCGCTTGGTCTGATACTTCCGATCGATGTAGACGAGCGAGAGCAGGCACTTCTGGCTGCACTGGCACAGGCACAGGCCGACGCGTCGGCCTACCTCGATGACCTCCAGCGGGTAGCCGCCGAGTTCGACAACTACCGGAAGCGAACCCAGCGCGACATGAGCATGTCGATCGAGCGCGCTTCCGAGCGGGTCGTTGAGAGGATGCTGCCCGTCCTCGATACCTTTGATGCAGCACTGGCTACTGAGGCGACAACGCCCGCAGAAGTCAAGATGCTCGAGGGAATGATCGGCACTCGCGATCAGTTGCTGGAGGTCCTGAAGGCCGAGGGGCTCGAGGCAATTTCGGCTGTAGGGGAAGAGTTCAACCCTGAGGTCCACGAAGCAGTCGTCGCCTCGGGTGATGGCACTACTTCCATCGTTGTGGCGTCAGAAATGCGCAAGGGATACCGCCTCAAGGAGAAGGTGATTAGAGCGGCTTTGGTCGCGGTGAGCCATGAATAAGGATTGGGTCGACAAGGATTTCTACAAGGTTCTCGATGTTTCGAAAGATGCGTCGCAGGATGAAATCAAACGCGCCTATCGAAAACTGGCCCAACAACTACATCCCGACGCCAACCCAGACAACCCGAAAGCCGAGGATAGGTTCAAGGATGTCTCGGAGGCCTACGCCACCCTCTCCAACGAAGAGCAACGCGCCGAGTACGACCAGATCCGACGAATGGTCGATTCGGGCGGTTTCCAGGGTTTCGGTGGTGCCGGACCGTTCGGGGGCGGTCAACAGTTCCGTGTCGAGGACCTTGGGGACCTGCTCGGTGGTGCCGGTGGGCTCGGGGATCTGTTCGGTTTCGGTCGAGGAAGTGGCCGGACCGGACCACGTCGTGGCGGCGACCTTCATGCCGAACTCCATCTCTCTTTCGAGGATGCTTTTCATGGGGTCACCACGTCGGTTGCAGTCGAGGGTGAGGCTGCATGCCGGCACTGCGGAGGATCAGGTGGGGAACCGGGCACTCCGGTGGAAATGTGTCCGACGTGTTCGGGCGCCGGAACCGTCGCCCAGAGCCAGGGGTTCTTCTCGATTTCGCAGCCGTGCCCTCAGTGCCGAGGAAACGGGAAGCTGATCGCAAAGCCATGTTCCACCTGCCGAGGGCGCGGGACGGAGATTCGTTCACGGACCATCAAAGTCCGGATTCCACCAGGGGTGGAGGATGGTTCGGCTATCCGTGTTCGGGGCAGCGGCGCGCCCGGCGGCAACGGTGGTCCGGCGGGAGATCTGATTGTTGGGGTCAGCGTCGAACGTCACCCCATCTTCCGCCGCAAGGGACAAAACCTGACTCTCCGGGTTCCCATCACATTCACGGAGGCGGCACTTGGTACTGCGCTGGAGATTCCGACCTTGGACGGGCCGGTCAAGCTGAAAATCGCTGCGGGCACACGAAGCGGAAAAACCCTCAGGGTAAGAGGAAAGGGCGTTCCCCGGCTGCGCGGCAAGGCCGGCGACCTGCTGGTTACGGTAGAGGTAGCGGTCCCCCAGAAGTTGCCCCGGGCGGCCAAGAAGCTTCTGGAGCAGTATGCGGATGAGTTCGAGCAGGAGAGTCCCCGTGCTCATCTCGAGGTGTAGCTGATGGCGAACAAGCGAGAACAAGCGGTCTACGTGATCTCGGTGGCGGCCGAGCTCGCCGGCGTGCATCCTCAAACCCTCCGGATCTATGAGCGGCGCGGACTGATCGAGCCGTACAGGACTCCGGGCGGGACCCGCAGATATTCGGCGGCGGACCTCGAGCGGCTGTCACTCATCCAGGAACTCACCGAAGAAGGACTGAACCTCGAAGGAGTGAAGCGAGTTCTCGAACTCGAGAACCTTCTGGAGACTCTGCGCTCAAAAGTCGACGCGCTCCAGGAGAGGGTCCGCGAAGCACATGAGAATGCGGACAAAGAGATCCGGCAGGTTCATCGCAGCTACCGGTCGGAGATCGTCCTACGCCGCCAGATCCTCCCCGACGTCCGCCGCGATCGTGACAAGTAACCCCGTGCTGGGTTTCCTGTCAATGCAAGCCGTCAATTTCGATGCGCTCCATTGACAGGAACCCTCTGCACACAGGGGGATTGGCCAACTAGCGCTTGAGGGCGTCGCGGATTTCGCGCAGGAGGACGAGGTCCTCTGGATCCGGTTCCGGCGCCTCTTCCTCAGCCGGGCCTTCCTTCCTCGCCAAGAACGCCTTGTACGGCTTGATGATGAAGAAAAACACCGCGAAGGCGATGGACAGGAACGTCACGACCTGGGTCAAGAACGAGCCGATCCTGATCTGTGAATCGTTGATGGTCAGAATCATGACCGTATCGAAGCTCGGCTCACCAAAGATGATGCCCACAATCGGCATCACAATGTGATCGACCAGCGAGCCGACCAATGCGGCCATCGCCAGTGCCATCACCAAACCAATGGCCACCTCGATGAGGGTTGGCCGCATCGCGAACTCTTTGAACTCCTTCCACATGCGTGGATCTCCTCCTTGTATCTACCAAGTCGGAGCCTAGTGACAGCTCGTTCCACTTCGGGGCGCGCCACCCCGCTCCTGGAGGCCTCTCCGCATGCAATCCCAGGAGCTCGGTCCAATCTCCTCGAGGTGGGAGGTCTCGGCGCCGATAATGTCACCCATGGACAGTGTTGCCGACCTTCGAGTGCTGCTCGCTTCTCAGTTCCCGCTACTGCTGGTGGAGACTCAAGAGGAGCCACGGTTTCTCAGCATTGTTCGCCATCTGGCGGACGAACTCGAGAGCCCGCTCTGGATCTGGTCGTCAACGCGTGGCCTGACAAAGGACGGTGGCGAGGCGATGTACGGGACTGTCGACCCGCACCAGGCCCTTTCCTTCGTTGAAGATGTACGAAGCCCCTCGGTGTTTGTCTTCGCAGACGCTCACACGATTCTCCGAGATGACATGGTCATCCGGCGTCTCAAGGAAGTGTGCCAGGAAGCTGTTCCAGGGCAAACGCTCATCCTCACCGGTCCAAGCCACGACGTCCCGGCGGAGTTGAATTCGCTCGCCCACGTTTGGCAACTTCGGCGTCCCGGCCGCATCGAAATGCGGACCCTGGTAGACCGCGCCCTGACCACATTCCGCCGGGCGGGACTCCGAGTCGATCTCACGCCGGAAGCCGTCGATGGTCTGGTCGAAGCCGTTTCGGGTCTAACACTTTCTGAGGCCAACCGACTT
>CBDTUP010000236.1:0-4851 GCA_965363685.1 uncultured bacterium
CTCTTCCTCGACCAGTGAAGACCCGATTTCGTATCCGTCCGCAGCAAGCAAGGTGAAGCACATACCGCCGCCGATCAACATGAGATCTACCTTTGGAAGCAGATTGCGGATTACACCAAGCTTGTCGGAGACCTTTGCCCCGCCGAGAATTACCGTGAACGGACGCGGAGGATCTTCCATTATTCGGCCGAGGGATTCGACTTCTGCCAGCAGCAGGGGACCGGCGAACGAGGGAATGAACTCAGCCACACCAACCGTTGATGCATGGGCCCGGTGAGCAGTGCCGAAGGCATCAAGAACAAACAAATCTGCCAGTTGCGCGAGGTTGTCGGCTAGGTCGCGGTCGTTCTTTGTCTCTCCAGGTTCGAACCGGGTGTTCTCGAGCAGAAGTACATCACTAGGGGCAGATGCCGCCACCGTCGCCTCGACTGCCGGCCCGACCACACGATCCAGTTTCTTGACCGGGAATCCGCCCAGCTCGCTCATTGCTCGTGCAACAGGATCGAGGCGGAACTCGGGTTCCTGTTGCCTGGGGCGGCCCAGGTGGCTGGCCACGACCACAATGGCACCTGCTGCCCGCAATCGTTGGATGGTCGGCAGTGAAGCCCGGATTCGGAAGTCATCCGCGACGACCCCATCATCGATGGGAACGTTGAGATCCGATCGGATCAGCACGCGCCGCCCGGCTACGTCGACATCATCCAGAGTCAGGTATTCGCCCATAATCTTCCTTACCGCTTAGCCACAGTTGCGAGAACTCTTCCCAATTTGATTGGATCGTGTTGCGGCCAACCGGCACTCGCGTCTGCAACATCTTCCCGAACCAGGTCCCAGCCGAGAGCCAATGCCTCATCCTCATCGATCTCGACGGATTCGACTCCGAACGGCACCTCGAACTCCCCCCGGTGGTCGATGATTGTACCGGCCCGCTTGAGACCCGATCGCTCGTGAATCGCACGAACGTGTTCGGCCCCCGTCATGCCGGCCGTCTCTCCGTCTTGAGTGATGATGTTGAGTATGTAGGCCAACCTCCCGGTAGCCGAATCGACGGCCTCCGCTACTCCAGGGACGATCAGCGTCGACAGCAGCGAGGTGTAGAGAGAGCCGGGAGCCAGCACGATCTGGTCGGCGGATCGGATCCTGGCTATCGCCGTCTCATTCGCCGTGACATGCTCCGGTACCAGTCGGAGGTCCTCGAAGTGCCCTCGGGCGGCCGAGACGGCGACCTGGCCTTCGACTTTGCGGCCCTCGACCGTCGCACTTAGCCGCAGGTACTCATTGGCCACCGGCACCACCTCGCCATGGGTTTCGAGCGCCACGCCGGCTGCCAGCAACGCCGCATTGAAGTCACCCAGAACATCCGTCAGAGCGGCGATCATCAGATTGCCGAGCGAGTGGCCGGCAACATCTCCTGCTTTGAATCGGTACCCGAACAACTCTCCCCATAGTGTGGGTTGCGGCGTGAGGGCCAGGAGGCACCTGCGCAAGTCACCCGGAGGTGGTAGCCCGAGCGAGTCGACTAGTCGTCCGGATGATCCACCGTCGTCGGCAACCGTGACGATGGCAGTTATCTCCCCAGCGTAGGTCTGAATGGCGTGAAGAGCTTGTGCCAGACCGTGCCCGCCACCTATGGCGACCACGCTGGGACCATCCCGGTTCAAACCCAGTAGTTCAGTCTCGACCGACGGTTCGACCCAGGTCACTTGTCAATATCCCGATGCACCACGTTGACTTCCACACCTTTGTTTTCGAACCACCGACCCAACTCCTCAGCAATCGCGACTGAGCGATGGTGGCCGCCCGTGCAGCCGACCCCGATACTGAGGTACGACTTCCCCTCCGCCATGAATCTGGGAACCAGGAAGTCCAGCATGTCGGTCGCCTTGGAGACAAATGTGATGGTGTCCTCGTTGCCGAAAACGTAGTCATGCACCGCTTTGTCCGTGCCGGTCAACGGGCGGAGCTCCGGCTGCCAGTGTGGGTTGGGAAGAAAACGGACATCAAACATCAGGTCAACGTCCCGGGGCGGGCCGTGTTTGAATCCGAAGGAGCGGACGGTGACGACCATCGGACGTTCCGGCTGCCCGGACCGGAACTCGTCCTCTATCCGTTGGCGGAGCTCGTGCACGTTGTAGTCGCTGGTGTCGATGACAAAGTCGGCGTTGTCCCGTATCTGCGTCAGAAGGCTTCTCTCTTTGGCGATCGAGTCCTCCAACGATCCTTCTCTCAGTGGGTGCGGCCTACGGTTCTCGTCATAGCGCTTGAGCAGGACCTCATCAGAGGCGTCCAGAAACAGCACGGAAGCGATCATCTGCTGACCGAGCAGATCGCGCAAGGGTCGCTGCAGCTCATTGCTGAGGGCTCCGCCTCGCACATCGACCACAACAGCCAGGAGTCTGTCGGACTCTTCCACGTCGCTCTGCCTCACGACCTCCGGAATCAGATCTGGTGGAAGATTATCGATGACGAAATACCCGAGGTCCTCGAGAACATTCGAAACCGTCGAACGTCCCGCTCCTGACATTCCGGTCACTATCAAGACATCTGGCTTATTTGGCACTTCTGCTTTCCTTCGCTCCCATACCAGTTTCGCAGATGTGGTCCCGCGAACCGATCTATCCCGCCGGGTTGTGGAGGGCCTCAAACAGAGCCTGTGCCACCCCGGTCGGCACGACCTCCGCCAACTCCTCCTGCGAAGCAGTCCGGATCTTCTTTAGAGAACCGAAACGCCTGATGAGAGCCTTCTTTCGACCAGGGCCAACACCGGGGACGTCGTCGAGTACGGAGTCGACCATCCGCTTACCTCGCAGCTTCCGGTGGTACTCGACGGCGAACCGGTGAGCTTCGTCCCGCACTCGCTGGAGGAGATGTAATGCGGGTTCATCACGCGAAATCCGGATAGGTTCGCTGCTACCCGGCATAAAGACCTCTTCCATTCGTTTGGCCAGGCCGGCTACCGGAATGTCCAAATCGAGTTCGGCCAGCACCTTGACCGCTCGTCCGAGTTGACCGAGACCGCCATCGATCAGCAGTAGTGAAGGCGGATAGGAGAACTTGCCTCGTTCCTCGACCGGAAGCTCCCGCTCCTTGAGGTAGGCCTTGAAGCGCCGCCGAAGCACCTCCTCCATTGATGCGAAGTCGTCTTGGCCCTGGATCGTTCGGACTTTGAATCGGCGGTAGTCGCTGCGTCTCGGGAGCCCGTCTTCGAGCACCACCATCGACCCGACCGTGTCGCGACCCTGCAGGGTGGAGATGTCGAATGCTTCGATTCTCAGTGGGGAGATGGGTAGTTGAAGCTCCTCTTGGAGAGACCGGAGCGCCTTCGCACGTGCGTTTGGATCGGACTGTCGTCGGAGTCGGTGCCGGGCAAAATCCTGCGCAGCGTTGATCCCGGCGGTTTCCATCAGGCGCCGCTTTGCACCACGCTGGGGCACCTTGATGGTCACGCGACTACCGCGCTGTTCGGTGAGCAGCTGCTCCCAGACCTCCAGGTCCGGCGGTTCGACCTCGACGAGAACCAGCCCGGGAGGTTCATCGTCCCCGTACAACTCATGGAGCATGCCCCCGATGGCCCCGCCGGCGTCCATTTCCTCGGACTTGTCCATGATCGTGCCAAGTCGACCGACCAGCCGTCCCCGCCGCACGAACATGACCTGAATCGCTGCTTCGAACTCCGAATCGTGCAGCGCGATGAGGTCGAAGTTCTCGGGTTTCTCGGTAACCACCTCCTGACGCTCCATGGCCTTGCGCAGGTCTGAGAGCCGGTCCCGAAAACGAGCTGCCTTCTCGTACTCCATCGACTCCGAGGCCTGCAGCATCTGCCCCTCGAGATCGGCCACGATCCCTTCGGTGTCGCCGGCGAAGAAAGCCGACAAACCGTCCACCATCGCGTCGTGATCTGCCTTCTCCACCAATCCGACGCAGGGTGCAGAGCACTTCTCGATGTCGTAGAGAAGGCATGGACGCCCTTTGTTTTGGTGTGTACGAAACTTGCCGTCGGTGCAGGTACGCACGGGGAAGGTCTTCAACAGGAGATCGAGGGTCGATCGGACTGCATAGGCGTGGGCGAAAGGCCCGAAGTAGCGGGTGCCCTTCCGTTTCTTCCCGCGCATCACTCTGGGTCGCGGCCACTCCTCCGAGACCGAAATCGCCAGATACGGGTAGCTCTTGTCGTCTCTCAGCCGGTAGTTGAAGCGGGGCCGGTGACGCTGTATCAATGAGTACTCGAGCATGAGCGCCTCGACCTCGTTGGCAGTGACGATCCACTCCACCGAGTCGGCCGCATCGACCATCGAGGTCCCCAGATGGCTGCCGGCCGAGAAGTGTCCGGCCAGCCGTTTACGGATCGATTTCGCCTTCCCGGCGTAGATCACCTGACCGTGCTGATCACGAAACAGGTAGGCCCCCGGGTCGTCGGGAATCTCGGAAGAATTCGGGCGCTTCATCGAGCCAGAGTGTACGGCGGTGAAGGACTCAGTTCCGCCGCCAGCGGACCCCAAGCAGCCGCGGCAGGCCCTGTTGAAGCTCTAGCAGAGGGTCCCCATCGACGAGCTCATCCGAGAGTCCCGTCTCGATCGCTCTCTCTAGACACCAGCCGGCCGCGGCAGCCGCGTTGAGGAGTTCCGCCATCGTGCGGTGATGGAACGTCACTGTGGCCTCCCCGGCAGGTTCCTCCGTCGAACCAGATTCCAGATACGATCCCCAGCGCCAGAACACTTCCCCATCTACAGGATCGACCACAGGAGACGAACCGGGAGCGGTGATTTGCGGGTGGTTGATGACAAGCGTGAACGTCCCGCCTGGTCGAGTGACGCGCGCCGCCTCCAAGAATAGTGTGTCGACATGAATGAG
>CBDTUP010000237.1:0-4829 GCA_965363685.1 uncultured bacterium
GCAGTATCGCAGTGGCGCGATTGACAATGAGGTGACATACCGGTGGATCGAGGGCGATCTGGAGGGGGTTCTCGAACTGGCCCGGCAAGTCGACCCCCCGCAGCCGCACCATGAGTTTCGCCATCACGCCATCGCCGCGGCTATGCGACTGGGCGACGCAGAGAAACTGCGAGCCGCCATTGAACTGATTGAACTTCCCAACGGCCGCAGATACGACGTCCTCCGCTTCGCCGGAGAAACGGGCCTGGAACTACTCGAAGGTGATTCCGATAAGGCGGCGGCGATGTTTGCCGAACTGATTGAGCAATTCAGAGAGGTTGAGAGCCCCAGGTATGTTGCCACTTGGAAGGCGGTTTTCGCCCTGGTGATGCCGGAACGGCCCGAGGCAGGAAGAGCCGCGTCTGAGGCCGGCTACTGGTTCTCGGAAGTAGGCGCACAGGGTCTCCTCAACCTCTACGCAGAGGTTTGGGATCGCCAGTCCGGAGAGGATTTCGCTGCGGGTTGATGCCCGACGGCTCGCCGTCTTGTCAGTCACCAGACTCCGGCCCAACTACGGTGCCCTCGTCTCGATCGACCGGCCCCGGCGTCCGGTCGATCGAGAGCCGATTGCCTATTTCATGGTCAGTTTGGCCAGGCCGTACTGTCCGCCGAATCCTCCCACCTGCACGTAGTAGGTCATGCCGTCGGCGGTGTCGAACGTGGCGGCAGCCTGCAGGCTGAAACCGAAGTCGAGCTCAACGTCATCAACACAGGCGACCTGCTCGAGGGTTTCTCCTTCCATCTTGTACACACCGACGATCGTGTCGAAGTTCGACCCGGCGGAGTCGACGGTCATCGACTCTCCCGTTCCCTCGAACGTGTACCAGAGGGTCTTGAAGAGCGGCAGCGGCCACATCTCGCCATCGAATCCGATCATGCAATCCATCTCGGGTTCGAAGGCCGTTGCTTTGGTTTGGCCGTTCACCGAGCCGGAAAGAAGCTTGGCTCCGTCCGGCACGTCGTTGACCGGTGCCTTACCGGTCGGCTTCGGCCCCTGTGGGTTCGTCTGAATCAGCTTGTTGCGGAAGTCTCCGCCAAAGCAGGAGTCCAGGTCGAACACGACCCCCGGAATGGTGAGCGCGCCCGAAACGTCGAGCAATCTCACCGTTGCCTTCTCGACTCCACCCTGCCAGCGGATGTCGAATCTCTCCACATCGCCCGGATCGAGCATGGCATCAACCACCGCCACACCGGCCGGTTCGAAGCCGAACGGCTCCCACAAATCGAATTCCAGGAACAAGGCTCCCGGTTCGATCAATGCCTCGGTGCCGCCCCAGTAGAGCGGGTCGTCGAACCATGGATCAGATCCCGGCGCCCACACCATCAGGTCGAGAAACCCGCCCCAGTCATCGTTGAAGCCGTGCATCTCGGCGATATAGCCGTCGGCTTCCAGGCTGCAGTTCAGCTCGGTTCCCTCAAAGGACGAGACGTAGGCGTTCGGGTTGGTCGACCACTCTTCGACGTGCGTATGTTGCGACCAGCACGAGGACAGGTCGAACACTTCCGGCGTCAGGCCGAGTAGGGCCACCTCGAACGAACCGGTGGCCATCAGCGGCGTGTATTCCTCGTAGAGCTCGACCCAACGATTGCCATCTCGGAATCGATCTTCGTACACCTCCGTTGGACCGGCCGGCTCCAGCACGCCATCGAAGTAGGCGTCGCCGGCAGGAGCCGTGAAGTCGTAATCGACGAGTGGAATGTCGACGGTCAAGGCCGAACCATCGAAGGTCGCGGTCACCAACTCCCAATTCCCGACGATCGACGGGATCTCCTCGTACGGAATCGTTCCCGGCGGCCAGACCACGAAGTCGGCGTACACTTCGTCCGGTCCGAACACATCTGCGTAGAACTCACCGACGCCGAAGTCGCCTTCAAAGGAACAGCCGACGTTGTAGGCGTCCCAAAGGTGGGTGGCCGGTGGAGCGCCCATTGCCGGTACGGCGGTGGCGACCAGGAGAACAACCACCATGACTATCAAACGTGTGCGCATACACACCCCCTTCTGGTGTGGAGGGGCGTAGTCAGGGCGCGTTGAATACTCCTACTAGATGAATGGTTGCGCAATCCCTGATGAGAGCATCAGCAGACCCTCGTGGCGTCCCTCCTATGTCTGCTCATTGTCTCGCCCACAGGCCGGCGCCACCAGAGGACTTCGGCCCGGTGGAGTCCGTGGAGTCAACAGTCAGACATGGCGCCGAGTGCCCGGCAGATTTCAGCCCGAGGCGAGGACAACGAGCCGACGAGTTGAGTCAGGAAGGTCTTGCGAATCGGCTGGAGGTTGTCGAAGGCCGCCACGCATGGCTCGGGTAGCCCCTCATCCGTATTGAGTGGTATCTCGGTCGGTATGTCCCGGATGGTTCGCGTGATCGGAGCGACAACAATCCAGTTCAAGACAGGAATGGCTTCCGTTCGAGTGACTACCAACACCGGCCGTCGCTTGTCCTCAGCCTCGGCCCACCAGATATCCCCCTGGGCGGGTATTACCAAGGTTCCTCGCCGATCATGCGGACCGTGGACTGATCGGCCCACCCGAGTTCGTCCTCGGTTTGCGGCCGGGTCTGATATCCCTGAACGATGGCCGCGGCCGTCCGATTTCGGCGATGCCGGTCGATGAGGGTCGCCAGACCCTGCCGGACTGCATCAGACCGTGATTCGACTACTCCCTGCCTGACGAGGTCATCGATGAGGGCAACGAGCCGCTGGTCCACCCGCGTAACTAGTTGTGTCATGCAAACAGCATACCGATCTGCAATGCACAGGTCCAGGGTGGCTTGCTCGGCGTTCAATCCGGGTGCAACGAACTGTGCCCGCCGTTCACACCAGCGACGCAGTGCCGGCCTTCTCGAGTGCTTCGGAGTTGAAGCCCTTGAAGACGAGCCACAGGGCCATGACCATCTCTTGTATTGCCATTGGAACATAGAGCACCGTCGACAGGGTCGAGTTCGGGTCTCCGGTCCACAACAGCGACAGGCTCGCCACTACGAACAGGGGAGAGGCGACCAGGCCCCACAGTGACATCCACTGCGGGATGAGCCGCGACTGCCACAGCAGGTAATACAGCATGGCGGCACCGATGGCGAACACCGTTTGACCGAGCGCATAGGTGACGTCAATCGATTCCAGCAAGACCTCGGCGGTCGACTGGAAATGGGAGGCGTCCGGGGAACCGGCGGCAATGAACTCCCGGCTCAACGGGATGAACGCCGCGGTGGCGGCCACGGCAATGACGAAGACCGCACCCTCGGTGGCTCTGGTGCCTACGTACCAGAGCGCCAGTCCTTTCTTGACGGCAGTGTCGGCCACCCGGCGCAAGATCGGATACAGCATGAAGGCCACACCGGCAACGGCGACTGCCATCGTCAGATTCAGTATCAACGTCAAGATCATTGTGCCTTCGTTGGCGTTGGCATTTGTGAGGATTCCCGGACCGTCGGTCAGGGTTCCCCAGGCGCCGAGTCCCGACACCGGCGCCACCGTCGCCACGAGGTACAAGACCCCCACCCATACCGCGACCTTCCTATCTTCGGACATCGCCGTTCCCTTCATTGGTTTCCTCTTCGCACCGGCTCAAAGCCGCACCTTCGACCGTACGCTGCCGACGCAGACGAATAACAGAGGCGTTTGTCATGATCCCGGACCGCGTCGGGTTATCTCTGAGTGGCTGCGGTTGGCCGGTATTCGGCACTCGCGATTCGGCCGGGACTGTTGGTCAGTCCTCACCGACGATTAGACGGGCGCTGCGGCCGTAGGTGAGGTAGGACTTGGCCCACTCGAACATGACTACCAACCGATTGCGGAACCCGATGAGGAAGAGGAGGTGGACGAACAGCCAGGCGAGCCAGGCGGGGTAGCCGGACAGGCTGAGGCGGCGGATCTGAGCGATGGCGGCACTTCGTCCCAGCGTTGCCATCGTCCCCCGGTCGATGTAGCGGAACGATTCCGGCGCCTCCCCGCTGAGGCGGTCGGAGATTGTCCGGGCGGCGTGTTGTCCCATCTGGATTGCTGCCGGCGCCACCCCGGCCACCGGCTGACCGTCTTGTTCGACCCGTGCCAGGTCACCGATCACGAATACGTTCGGGTGCTCCGGGATCGACAGGTCGTTGGCCACCAACACCCGGCCCATCTTGTCGACCGGCACCTCCAGGTCCGCACCGAGGGGAGAGGCCTCGACTCCCGCCGCCCACAGCACCGTGGCGGCCTCTATCCGCCGACCGCCGATCGATACCCCCATCTCATCGATCTCGGTCACCGGACTTCCGGTCAGGACCTCGACCCCCAGTTTCTCTAGCTGGACACGAGCCTTGGCCGACAATGCCGGCCGGTAGGAGGAGAGAATCCGATCCGAGGCCTCTACCAGCATCACCTTGGCCGCGCGCGGGTCGATCCGGCGGAACTCGCCGATCAGAGTGTGCCGGGAGATCTCGGCAATGGCCCCGGCCAGCTCCGCCCCGGTGGGTCCGCCACCGATGATCACGAAGGTCAGCAACGCCGCCCGGCGGGCTTCATCCTGTGCGACTTCGGCTCGTTCGAAGGCGGTGAGGAGTCTGTGGCGGATGGCCAGTGCATCATCCACGCTTTTCAGGCCGGGAGCGTGAGCGGCCCAGTCGTCGTGTCCGAAGTAGGCGTCGCGCACTCCGGTTGCCAGGACCATGTAGTCGAATGGCACGTCCTCCTGTCCGGACACGGCCACGACCCGACCCTTCAGGTCGATGCCCGTCACCTCACCCATCAATACAGTGGCGTTGTCCTGCTTGCGCAGGACCCGCCGGATTGGCTCGGCTATGTCGATA
>CBDTUP010000238.1:0-4817 GCA_965363685.1 uncultured bacterium
CCTCCGCAGCCGTGGTCGAATCGTCGTCCCTCAAGCTCATGACGGTCGCAACGATGACTGCAACGCCGACGGCCACGAGGAATATCGTCGTCAGTATGCCTCCCCGCCTGGGAAGCGGGCCCGGGTCAGTGCTCATGAATAGGCAGGGTAGTAGCCGATTGGGATTCCCAAATCAGCTGTCTTCGCTCCGGAAGATCTCTGCACGTAGGTATCGCAACTCATCGATTGATTCGCGAACATCGGCCAGCGCCCTGTGGCCGCCTTTCTTCTTCGGGGCGTTGGCGATCACATCCGGATACCAGCGGCGAGCGAGTTCCTTCAATGTGGATACGTCGACTATCCGGTAATGCAGATAGTCGTCTAGCGCCGGCATGTAGCGACGTAGAAACGCCCGGTCGGCGTGGACGCTGTTGCCGGCCAGCGGAGCCGATCCCGGTTCCGGGACGTGTTCGGCGATGAACTCCAGGACCTCCCGCTCGGCTTGCGCGACGGTTGTCTCAGATCGACCGACATCCTCGGTCAGCCGGGACTTGGTGTGCATCTCGACGACGATCGGCGCCATCGATTCGAGTTGAGCTTCGGTGGCATGGAGGACGAGATTCGGACCTTCCGCGACGGTTTCCAGCGCGCCGTCCGTGACGATGCACGCAATCTCCAAGATCACGTCGTTGTCCGGATCGAGGCCGGTCATCTCGAGGTCTACCCAAACGAGTGGCTGCTCCATACCCTGAGCCTAGGACCTCTTTCAGCAGTATTGGGCATCACCAGTGCAGTGCGATAGTGCCCGGGAACGGGTTGAGGGGCTATAGGTCACCGAAGGCGTAGAAGAAGCCGTCCCGACTGCCTACGAAGATGCGCCCATCCCAGACGGTGGGAGTACTCTCGATGCACCCACCTCCGTGCGGCAGGTCCCAGGCGCGAACGGGTCTCCTCGGGTCCGCCAGCGAGTAGGCCCGGAGGCCACCACCGGCCTCGCAGTCGACGACCACCAGCAGGTGGTCGTCGACGATCAAAGGAGAGGACCAGGCGTGGAAGCCGATTGCATCGGTCCAGAGGACCTCGCCGGTGTCGGTGTCGATAGCCAGAAGGTCGCCGGGGTGAGTAGCTGCGTACAGGACGCCGTCACCCAGCGCCGGCGTGGCCCAGGCTCCTCCATCCGTGAGTGAATTCAGTGCAGGGACGGCAACACTCCAGAGCAGGGGGTCGTCGGGGCGGAACGGGTCGAGTTTGATGATCTGACCGACCTCTTCGGCGCGAGAGAGGTTTCGTTCGAGTTCGATCGCTATGTACAACATCCCGTTGGCGTCGATCACTGGGGAGGCGTCGATGTCATCACCTGCCCAGTAGTCGAAGACGATGGGCGCTTCGCCGGCTTCGACCCGGGTGATATCGAGGCCTACCACCCGGCCCCCAGAGTTCGTGAAGTAGAGGCGGCCGTCGAGAATTGCGACGGAGCTTTCTATAGAGGCGTTGCGGTCGCCCACCGACCGGATGAGGTCGTCGTTCCAGCCCTCCACCTTCACCAGGATTTCAGGATCGACCTGGACCTTTCCGTCGCCGTCGTACGAACGGTTCAGCTTGGTGGCGAAGAGGATTCCGTTCTCGCCGCCTTCGAACATGATGTCCTCAACGATCGAGGGGTTTCCGTCCCAATCGTTATTCCAGATACCCGGATGGTCGGCCGAGTCGATCGCCCACAGTTCGATTGGTTCGGGTCTGTCGAGCGCAACGACTCGCAACTTGTTGTCGCGGGATCCGAAATAGAGCAGCGGGTAGCCGTCCGGGTCGATTGTCACCGAACCCTTGATCAGATCGCCAACACGGAAGTCGGGCCTTGTCCGTTCTCCGGTCTCAGCATTCACGAAGTGCACCGCTTTGTCATAGGCGCCGAAGACAACCTCGGTGATTCCGTCGGGGCGAACCCAGACCGCCGGTTGACCCGTCCAACCAGTACCGCACCACTTGGTTGCTTCACCCCCGACCGTGGATGTCCCGCACATCGCACTCTCCGGAAAACGCCAGAGCTGGCGCGGGTTCTCCGGGATCTCGCTTGGGCCGTACCAGGTGTGGGATGGGTTTCCACGGAACTGGAGGACGCCCGTCGCCGTCCCCCAGGCTGCGCCGACGGTTCGCGGGTCGACGAAGCGCACGAACGGAGTTGTCGTGGACGTCGTCGTCGTCGTTGCTGCTTCCGGAGGCGCGGTGCGTGGGGGACTCGTCGTTGAGACAGCGATGGCCGTCGAACCCGATGATCCGGCCAGGTAGAGGCCGGCGATCACGGATACCACTGCCACCGAAATGCTGAACATAGCGAGCAGACGGCGCATCAGGGCAGTGTATGGCTTCTCGTCCGGCCGCCGGCGGCAAACAGATGCCGCGTTGGAAACCAGCTACGGTCCTAACCTCTTGTTCCGTGGCCGATCCGCTCGAACGCCTGACCTCGTCAACCCCCGCCCGTTTCTGGCGACGTTTCGCGTCCGCCGGTCCCGGGGTGCTAGCGGCGGCAGTCGCCTACAACCTCTTCTTCGCTCTCGTGCCTGCTGCTATTCCGCTCGTGATTGCCGCGTCCTTCTTCGGACGGAACGCCGATGCTCAGCGACAGACGATCGATTTCCTCGAACAGGTGCTTCCTTCCGACACAGCTTCTACGATCGCGGATGCCCTCTCGACTGCCTGGGATTCGGTGGAGGGCACGCAGGGGCTCGTTGTTGCCGTGAGCCTCGTCATCTCGCTATGGGCCGGGTCCCGGGGCGTCAACACGATTATGCGAGTGCTGGCCCGGATCGAACGAATGGATGACGATCGTTCTTGGTGGCGGCGCAGGTTGATCGCCGTCGGGCTCACTCTCGGTGCCGGTGGGATGCTGGTTCTCTCTGGTGTCTTGATCGTGGCGGGCGCTGAGATCGCCGAATGGCTCGAGCAGCTAACGGAGGTCGACTGGCTCGTGACGGCATGGGAGCGCCTGTTCGGCTTCCTCACAGCTCTCTACAGATGGGGCCCCCCGCAGCGGCTGCCGGGGTTCTGGCTTGCTGCATTGATGGCCTCGGCCGGAACGATCGGCGTCAGTCTGGGCTTCCGGTTCTATGTTGAGAACTCGGGGGAACTGGGAGTTACGTTCATAGCTTTCACAACCGTGGCCGTGTTGTTGCTGTGGCTGTTCTTGATGGCATACGTGATCATCCTCTCTGCGGCCGTGGGTGCTTCGGTTGCGAGACAGTTGGCGTCCCGCCGGTCCAACGGCACTACCGGACAGACCGAGGAGCTTTCGCTCGGCCTGGAGACCATGGAATCCGAGATCGCGGACTGATTACGTTACTGCTTCGACGCCGGCTCGCTAGCTTCGGGATATGAACGTTTCAGCGGACTATCTGAGCCAGTTCAGCGCGCCGGACGGGTACCTCGACTTTGCCGCCGTGGGACCGCCGTCCCAGGCTGCAGCCGACGCATTGATGGAGGCGTTCAAATGGGTTGCCTCCCCGAAAGGGCCTGCCGGTGTGCCACTGCACGAAGGAGTACTCCGGGCGCGGCAGGCCGTCGCCACGATGGTCGGTGTGACCGTTGATCAGGTCGGACTGACTCATTCGACTTCGGAAGGTCTGTTCAGCGCCGCTTTCGGGTTGGGCAAGGGCGGCAACGTCGTAGTTCCCGCGGGCGAGTTCCCGGCCAATCTGTACCCCTGGATTCGAGCGGCCGAGCGCAGTGGTCCGGAGGTGCGGTTGGTGGAAATTCCGGATGGCCGCACGACGGCTGAGGTCCTGGCCCCGTTCGTCGATAGCGAGACCAAGGCGATCTCGGTGTCCCTGGTCGATTTCCTCACCGGTTTCAGGGTGAACGTGGAGGAACTCCGGGCTCTGGCTGGTGATCGATTGCTGGTGGTAGATGGGATCCAGGGAGTGGGAGCCGTAGAGGCGTCCCTCGCTCCGTGCGATGTGTTGGTGGTTGGCGGACAGAAGTGGCTGCGGGCCGGAAACGGTGTGAGTTTTGTTGCGATGTCAGAACGTGCACTGGGTCGTCTGGATACGTCGCTGGTGGGTTGGACCGGTGTCGAGGATTTCCTCACAACCGAGACCCCCGCCCCGCACCCGCCCTTGGCCGGAGCAACCCGATACCAACTTGGTTCGGCCCCCCTCATCATGGCTGCACCGATGACGGCCGCCGTCGACCTGGTTCTCTCGGAAGGCACCGATGTGATCGAGTCGACCATTCTCAGCCGTGCGCGAGCCCTCGAGGAAGCAGTCGGGCGGCATGGGGCCGAAGTCATTGCGCCGTGGAAATCCGATTCGGAGCGGGCCGGGATTGTCACCTTCAAACTGGATCTGCCGGCCGAGGTTGCGGCCAAGGCGCTGGCCTCCGCGGGCATCACAGTTTCTGTTCGAGGAGGCGAGTGGATCAGGATGTCTCCGCACGCGACGACCCCGGTCGAAGTCGCCGGTCAGGTCGACGAAGTCCTGCGGTCACTCAAGGTCTGACCGCGAACGCCGATAGTGGTTGTATCGGGGGTCGTGTAACACTTTGTGTGGTCATGCGACTTACCAACTGATTCCGAAACAGGAGTGGATTGGATGCGGCGGAGAACGATCACCCTCGTGGTGGTGGGTCTGGTGATGGCTTTGTTTGTGCTGCCGGCGGCAGCACAATCGATGTTTGAAGACGCGATGCTCGAGGAAGAACCAGTCGAACAGGAGTATCCGTACCTCAGCTACGGCTATGACGAAGAGTCCCACAGTGTCTTCTACGGTGTTGTTGAAGAGCCCGAAGGCGAAGACCCGGATCTTGACTGCACGCTTCCGCCTGAAGCCGTCGTGACGATTGACGAG
>CBDTUP010000239.1:0-4814 GCA_965363685.1 uncultured bacterium
ACCCGTGGTTGGATCGAGCCCCACATAGAACGCGCTTCGGAACGTCTTGCTCCACTGCTTACGCTTCGCCAGATCGGCAGGGCCTTTGACGCGTGTATCTTTGCGGTTGCCCTCCTCGTAGTCACCGGGCTTGATCAGCAATTGGCTCAGGATGTGTTCCGCTCCCCGCCCCTGATGGGTTGGAATGAGCTCGGGGTAGCCGTAGACCTCCTGCACCGCATCCACCAGGTTGTAGAAGCTCTTCGAACCCGCGTAGGCCTCGTCACCGATCATCAGCCCGGCCCACTGGTAGTCGGACATGGCCGAGGTTCCCGAGTCCGTGAGAAGGTCGATGTATACGTCTTCCGAGCGCAGTAGGAAGCTGTTGAATCCGGCTTCCTCGATCGCCTGCCGGCGATGCTCTCGGGTAGTCATCTTGATGGGTTCCACCATCTTGATCTTGTAGGGCTCAGCCCAGCTACGCCGACGTTGCTCCATGACGACCTCCTGCGGTATCGAGGTGAAGGGAGCCTCAGTCTACGCGGTCACGGGGCTGCGAGATCCAACGAGGGAAGAGAGCGACCACTTGCGGATCAGCGGTCGGGAAGCGCAACTCTCACTAGGTAGTCATCGGCCTCATCATCCCACTCGAGTTCGATCAGTCCCCGGGCCTGCGCGGCCTTGCAGAACTGCAGGAAGCCGCCGAAACCGTACCGCTTCTCGGTGAACTTCGGATCCTGCTTGCGGAGTTGGTTCTTCAACCCCGACAAGACAGGCGGGCCGTCGGCCGTCTCCAGGCCGGCTACCACCGAGAGCAAGAGCGAGAAGGCTGCGTCTTCACCGCTGTCCTCTGAACGGAAGTCGACCACAGGGTCGCCCTTGGCGCTTCCCTCACTCAGTTCGAGGATCTTCCTGTGTTCCATGTTGCGAAGCAGTTCGCCGAAGGCGCGGAACCCGAAGTCGGCCTCACTGAAAGTCGGGTCCTTCCGAATCAGAGCCCGCTTCAATGAAGACGCGAGTACCGCGCCCTGCCCGGTCCGCTGCAGACCGGACAGCGTCTGAGTAACGAGTTTGTCCAGATCGTCGACCCCTTTGGCTTCCAACTCCACCTTCGGCTCATCCTGACGATCGCTGGTCCGGCGACGTGGTTTGTCGGCCGAGGCCCGAGCCCGGGCTGGTATCTCTACGCCTTCCAGGCGTTCGTAGAAGAGAAACTCGTCACACGCAGGGGGTAGAAGCGCACTGGTGGAATCTTTGATACCCACACCTATCACCCGACGATTGAGCTCGCGGAGTTTGTGCACCAGCGGAGTGAAATCGCTGTCGCCGGTACCGATGACAAACGTCGTGAGATAGTCGCGCTCAAAGGCGAGTTCCAGAGCATCGACGGCCATTTTGATGTCGGCGGCGTTCTTGCGTGAAGCACCCATCCGTTGTGGGATCTCAATCAGTTCGACGTGATTGCGGGTGAGCATGCGGCGATCCTCATCGAACATCGACCAGTCGCCATAGGCCTTGCGAACAACCACTCGACCGCGTTCGGCCAGTGCGTCGGCGATCGGCTTGAGATCGAAAGTGACCCCAAGGTTGTCGCGAGCTCCAATGGCGAGGTTCTCGTAGTCGAGGAAAAGGGCGATGCGTTCTTCTTCTGCTGCCATGGGTCCAGCGTAGCCCGTGCCGGTCCTCCGCACTTGCCGGAGTGAGTGACTAGTTATCTCGAAACACCTGCCGACGGTTTCCAAGTATCCCGGCAGATTGTCGATACCAATGGAATTGTGAACATCGGATTGAGTTGGGACGGCGGCAAGACCCGACGCACCGCCGTCATCTTTCTTGTTCTCTCGCCCCGGCGAATCTCACGGGTTCCGACGACCAGTATCACTTCCTCGGGATGGCGCCCCATGCCCGAATCGTCAACGTCAAGTTTGCAGCATCGAACGGAGCCGTCGATGTGTCACAGGTCATCGCTGCGATCGACTGGGTGGTCCAGCATCGCAACGAAGACGGCCTGAACATCAGGGTGCTCAACCTGTCCTTCGGCACGAACGGCGACCAGTCCTACACCATCGATCCGCTGGAACGGACTGTCATGGTCGGGCCTCTCGTGCGCGGACTCAGCTGGTCCGGCGATCTCTGGCTCGACAAGTAGACCTCGAGTCTCATCGCTTCAAACGCGATTGAGTACGCAACCTGCCCTAGCCGCGCACTAGTCACTGGGTGTGAGTCCCGAACAGCACCCAAGATTCAGGGCCCTCCAGTCGATAGATGAACCACAAGCGACAACTGGGATTGGCAGTGGGACGTATCTTCAATAGTGGACTCACCTGGGATGGCACCGCCTCCAGACGAACAGCGGTTCTCCTTATCGCTCTCTGCATCGCCGCCTTGCTGGTGGTTTCACTGGCGCCCGGCGCCCAGGCCGCGGATTCATTCAACACGGATGAGACCACCATCACCGCCGCCCGCTACGACTCTCCGACGTTGATCGGCGGCGCCGGCTGGCTACCTGCCGGCATCTCCTACCGCGGCGTTTCCTGGTCGTAGCACCCGAACACCGAAGTCGAACCCCCAGTCAGGAAGAAAACTGTGACAAGGAAAGCACCCGAACGAACGTCGAGCCGGATCTCCGGCTCGACGCGCGTGCTCTTGCTCACGGTTGCCATCGCCGCTGCTGCCTTCGGCATCAGCCGGGTGATCGCAGATTGGAACGCACTCCCGGACTCGACCAATATCCCATGGTGGCTGCTCATCCCGGCCACGTACCTCTCTGAGATCACAGTCATCCACTTCCGTGGGAAGCGTGACGCCCACTCCTTCTCGATGAGTGAGATTCCGCTTGTGTTCGGCCTATACCTGCTGGCACCGGCGGACCTGATGCTCGCAGTACTCATCGGCAGTTCCCTCGTCCTTTCGATCCACCGGCGGCAACCGCTACTGAAACTCCTGTTCAACGTGGCGCAATTCACCCTGGTCTTCGGCGTGGCAATCCTCGTCTTCCGGGCAATCGTGCAACTCGGTGACCCCCTCGGCATCGCCGGGTGGGCAGGAGCGCTGCTCGGAGCATTCGCCGGCCTAGTGGTGGCCATGACTCTGGTCAATTTCGCCATCTTCCTGGTATCGGGTTCGTTCCGCCGTCCGGGCCTGTCCGAGGTGGTGCTGCTCAGCACGCTGGCCACCGGGATGAGCACCAGCCTGGCGATCATCGCGGTGACCATGACCCAACTGGCCCCGGGAATGGCACTGCTGGCCTTCATTCCGCCGGCCATCCTGTTCTTCTCCTACCGGGCCTACATGAGCCAGAGGGAACAGCGTGCAAGGCTCGAGTCTCTTTACGAGGCAACCCGAATCCTCCATGAAACACCCGAAATCGAGCAGGCCATGGCGGTGGCCGCAGAGAATGCGCGCAACATGTTCCAGGCCGAGTACGCCGAAATCACTCTCTTCGCCGGAGACGCGCACGATGCCGCCTATCGCACCAGGATCGGCCCATCCGATTCGAGGCTCGAGATGAAGCTGATACCACTGGATCACGAGCGTCAGGTCTGGCACGACATTGCGGAAGCGCGCGCGACCCGCATGTTTGAAAAAGCTGAACCGGTCTTCGAGCGCCTCAACGGCTGCCCATCAATCCGGGAAGGCATCGCCACTCCACTGTTCGTGGACGATGCCGTCGGTGGAATCCTCCTCGTTGCCAACAAGATGGACGACGTCAGTGAGTACAAACCGAGGGATATCCGACTTCTCGAGACCTTCGCCCGTCAGGTGGCCGTCTCCCTCGAGAACGGCAAGCTGGTCGATTCACTCGCCAGCCTCACCGAGCTGAAAGAGGAGCTCAAGCACCAGGCACTGCACGACTCCCTCACCGGTCTTGCCAATCGCGCCCAGTTCACTGCGAAGGTGCAGCAGGCCGTGAGCGAATTGAACGACGAATCGATGCTGGCCGTCATGTTCCTGGACCTCGACGACTTCAAGGGCGTCAACGACAGCCTGGGACATGCAGCCGGTGATCGGCTTCTCATCGGAGTCGCCCGACGGCTGCAGACCGAATGCCGTGCGGATGATCTGGTAGCCCGGATCGGTGGGGACGAGTTTGCCGTTCTCATCCCGGCCGCTTCAGACACCAAGGGTGTAGAGGCTTTGGCCGGCCGAATGATCGATTCTCTCAATGTTCCGTTCTCCATCGATGATCGCCAGGTCATCACCAGAGCCAGCATCGGCATCGCTTTTGCCGAACCCGGTGAAGGACCGAGGGAGCTGCTCAGCAACGCCGACGCAGCCATGTATGCCGCCAAGCACAAAGGTAAGGGCACATATCGCACCTTTGAGGCATCGATGCTCGACGAAGTAACGAAGACACTCGAGCTAAGGGCATCCCTCCAGTCGGCGATACACCTGCGGCAACTCGATCTCAACTATCAGCCGATCGTCGACATCAACACCGGTGCCGTTACCAGCTTCGAGGCGCTCATGCGCTGGAACCATCCCGAACGGGGAGTCATCCAGCCCAACGAGTTCATTCCCTACGCCGAGGAGTCGGGCCTCATCGTGCCTCTGGGGAAATGGGCATTGAACAGGGCATGCAAAGACGCCCGCACCTGGCAGAAGGACTCCGGAGCAGACGTTGGTGTAACGGTCAACCTCTCTCCAAAGCAACTCCACGAGGTCGACATCGTGGAACAGGTCAGTTCGGCTCTCTCAGCAAGTGGCCTCGATCCGACGAAGCTGACCCTGGAGATCACCGAGAACGTCGTCATGCACACGGCGGTTCGCAGGCTCGAGAAGCTCAAGGAACTTGGTGTGAGGCTGGCCATCGACGACTTCGGGACGGGCTACTC
>CBDTUP010000240.1:0-4769 GCA_965363685.1 uncultured bacterium
AGCCACTCCACCGATTCAGATTGGCGGCAGCGAAGAGCTCAAAGCTGAGATCCTCCCGGGGGTGTTGTCGGGTGATCTCATCTCTGCACTGGCGATCACCGAACCCGGGGGAGGTTCAGATGTCGCCCGATTGACCACCACCGCCACACGCGATGGAGAGCATTACGTGGTCAACGGTCAGAAGACCTACATCACCTCGGGGCTGCGCGCCGACTACATCACCACCGCGGTCCGCACGGGTGGACCGGGAGCGACAGGAGTCTCCCTGCTTGTGATCCCGACCAACTTGCAGGGATTCTCCGCCACACCCCTCAACAAGATGGGGTGGTGGTGCTCGGACACCGCCACCCTCTACTTCGATGATTGCCGTGTGCCGGTCGGAAACCTGCTCGTAGCGGAGAATGCCGGGTTTCGGTTGATCATGGAGAACTTCAACTACGAACGACTGCAGATGATTTCCGGTGTCGTTGGTGCGTCGAGGGTCTGCTTCGACGAAGCACTTGCATGGGCGCGTGCACGTGAGACTTTCGGAACGCGACTCGCCGATCATCAGGTCATTCGACACAAACTCGTGGAGATGGATCGCCAGATCAACACAACGCGGGCGTGGATGGAGCAACTGGCCTGGCGGATCGACCAAGGAGACAAGCCCGTTGCGGAGCTGGCCGAGTGCAAGGTACAGGCCACCCTGACCATGGAATTCTGCGCCCGCGAAGCAGCACAGATTCTTGGAGGAGCCTCGTACATTCGCGGAAATCCCGTCGAGCGCATCTATCGCGAAGTCCGGGTGAACGCGATCGGTGGAGGGTCCGAAGAGATCATGCGTGACCTCGCCGCCAGACAACTCGGCATCTAGACCATCGACCGGCCGACCGACCGGTTGAGTGAGCCCCCGAGCCTCTGGCAGTCACTTCCACGGGTGGTTGCGATTCTCGCTCCGCAACGTATAGAGTTCCCTCGCGTTTCACGTCAGTCGGAATCTGGCGAAGCGTGCAACGCTCTGTCAACAGTGGAGGAGAAATACCGGTGAGTAATTCATCGAACAGTCGCCTCTGGCGGTTGGTCGCAATCCTCGCAATATTTGCGTTGATCGTGGCCGCCTGCGGAAGCGACACCACGGACACCACCGCCGAAGATACGACCGCTACAACGGCCGGCGACGACGGTGGTACCGATGACACACCTGACCCAACAACACCACCCGACGACGGTGGCACCGATGACACCACACCGCCCAGCGGTGGGGACTTCACGTACCGTCTCGGAATGACCTCCGACCTCACCACGACCAACTACTGGTCGTACTATGGCGGTGGAGACTCAACGGTCTACAACGCCTACGTCCTCGGCCCGGCAAAAGCCGGCCTGTTCGCGATCGATCTGCCTTCGCTGGCAGTCGTTCCGAGCCTCGCTGAGGGCCTGCCGGTTGAACCCGTGCAGGAAGGTGATGTCTGGACGATCACCCAGCCCCTACAGCAGGGTGTGATGTGGTCTGACGGCGTTGAGTTCACGGCCAACGACGTGGTCTTCACGTTCGAAGCGGTTCGTGATGCAGCCCTTGGTGGTACCTGGCTGTCCTCGTACCCCTACAGCGAAGAGTCCTCGCCGCGGCTGACCGCCGTTGAGGCACTGGATGACTACACGGTCAAGCTGACCCTCGACTCGAAGCCCGGTCTCGGTACCTGGCCTCACAATGTTGGTGTCAACTCCGTGATGTCGGCCAGCTTCTGGGGCCCCGTGGTCGAAGAAGCATTGGCTACTGAAGACCCCGCGGCCGTGATCTACGGTGCGGACGGCTCTGCTGATCCTTCGATCGGCGCAGTTGTCTTCGACAGCTGGGAAGAGGGCGCGTTCGTCGTCAACAGTGCCAATCCCGACTACTCGTTCCAAGGTCAGCAGTGGACCATCTATGACGATGGCACCGTTGAGATCGACGGCGAGCAGTACTACGGCTCCGGTGGTGGCAACATTGTCACCTCGTACAGCGATGGCCCATATGCCTCGCAGGTGACCTATTCGATCTACACCGACCAGTCGGCAGCAATGCTCGCTTTGGTCAACGGTGAGATCGACTACTGGATCAACCCGCTGGGCGTGTCGCCTGGTCTTCGTGGCCAGGGACTCGAGGCCGGGAATCTCGGCGTAGCCGTGAACCCGACCAACGGTATGCGGTATCTCGCGTTCAACCTGAGGAAGTCTCCTGGTTCCTACAAGGAGTTCCGTCAGGCTGTTGCATACATGATCGACAAGGAATTCCTCACGCAGAACGTTCTGCAGGGTGTTGCCTTCCCGATGTACGTGATGGTTCCTGAAGGAAACCAGAAGTGGTTCAACAACGAGTTCGCTGAAGAAGTCAAGAGCACCTATGCAGGGCTTTCGGCTGAAGAGCGTCTCGCTGCGGCCATGGAACTCCTCACGGGCGCCGGATTCACATGGGATGTCGAACCAACGTTCGACGCCGACCTCGGGGAAATCATCCCCGGTGAAGGCATCACCGATCCCGCCGGCGTGAAGGTTCCCGAACTCGAGATCCTTGCACCGCCTGCCAGCTACGACCCGCTCCGCGCCACGGCCTCGCTGTGGATCGAGGGCTGGCTCGAGCAGCTCGGCGTGCCTGCCAGAGCCAACCCCACCGACTTCAACACGATTGTGGCGAAGATCTGGCCGGGCGTTGGTGAGGAGATCACGTTCGACATGTACATCCTGGGCTGGAGCCTCGGGAACCCGGCACTGCCGACGTTCCATGAGTCCTTCTGGCACAGCCGTTACCTCGCCGAGGACAACGACGGAAACAACTCGACGGGCTTCGTCAACGATGCCTTCGATGCTGCTTCCGACGCCATCCTGGCGGCGACGACTGAGGAAGAGGCCTACGAGAAGATGTGGGAGGCCGAGGCGATCCTCGCCGACGAGCTCCCGTACGTGGTTCTCTTCGATACGCCAATCACGGAGTTCTTCAGCAACGAGCTGACCTTCCCGTTCATTCAGACCCTTTCAGGTCTGCAGTTCGGAAACGGTTTCACCGGTCTCGTTCAGAAGTAACTACTTCGTCAGTGACGTAGTTGGGAGGGGGCCACTGGCCCCCTCCCAACACAAATCAACTCCGGATCTCGCGCTTGGCAAGCCGTTTATCGCGGGCAACCGGAAAGGAGGGACACGACCGCGATGCTCAAGTACATAGCCAAGCGTTTTGGACAGATATTCATCCTGTTCTACGTCTTCCTGGCACTGCTCTTCCTTCTGCTCGACCTTCAGCCGGGCGACATTTCACAGCAGTTCGTCGGCAACCCGAACATTCCGCCCGAGGCGAAGGTGATCATGGTCCGCCAGCTTGGCCTGGACCAACCGAAGATCGTTCAGCTCGGTCACCACCTCTGGAACTATTCGTTCGGTCTCGACATGGGTTTCAGCTGGTCACGGTACCCACAGGAAGTGTGGGTCATTCTGCGGACCGCCTTGCCGCGTACGGTCTTCCTGTTCCTCACCGCCACGGTCCTCTCCTTCTGGCTCGGCTTCTACACCGGCAAGCAGGTCGCTTGGCGTCGGGGCACCATTGTTGAGAAATCGGCGATGGTCACATCAATCTTCTTCTGGACCGTGTTCTATCCATGGTTCGCCATCCTCATGCTCTGGTTCTTCGCAGCCCAGTTGGGCTGGTTCCCGATCGGGAAGTTCGTAACCGTTGAAACCTGGCTCGACTCTCCATTTCGGGCGCAGGAGGTCTTCGTCCTGATGTTGTGGACGATCGCCGCCGCCACGATCATCTACGGCATTGCCAGGTATCTGATCGACCGGAGCGTCGACGACAGCAAGACACAACGGAGCTACCACCGGATAGCCTTTTGGAGCATCATCGTCCTGGCACTTCTGATCTGGGGCTTGAACGACAGAAGTCCGTATGCTCGGGACATCCTGTGGCATACCTTTGTGCCGGTCCTGACCTTGACGCTGGTGAACTTTGCCGGCACCACACTGCTGACGAGGAGTTCCATGCTGGAGACGCTGCGCGAGGACTACATACTCACGGCCCGAGCCAAAGGCGTCCCTGAGAAGACCATTCGTGACCGCCACGCCGCGCGGAACGCGATGCTCCCGGTGACTACCTCGCTTGTGTTACAGCTCGCCACCGTCATCGCCGGCGGCGTGATCACCGAGCAGATCTTTTCGTGGCCGGGACTCGGCCGTGAATTGCTGAGCGCCATCACGGCCGAAGACATCCCGATTGCCATGGGCGCACTGGCGTTGATTGGAATCTTGTCGCTGCTGGCTCACCTGGTTGCCGACGTCACCTACGCGTTCTTGGATCCCCGGATCCGGGTGCAGGGATAGGAGAGCAACATGACAGACACTCTCACCCCTCCCACTCCCGAGTTCGATGTTCAAGCGATAATCGAAGAGCCTTTGTGGCGAGTTCGATTGCGGCTCGGATGGCGGGCGTTCCGTCGAAACTGGGCCTTGTTCTCCGACAACAAGATGGGCATTGTCGGGCTAGCGATCATCGCCATATTCGGAGTCATGGCCCTATCACATCCAATCCTGATGAATACGGTCTGGGCGAATCATCTCGAGGGCGGCAAGAACGTCTACGACATTCGGGCGGGAGCCGACTCGATCATCGTCACGAAGACGGTCGTCGAAGAGGTAACGGACTCAGCCACAGAGATCAGTCAGATCGAGGCCATGTTCCTCGGAACCGGCGTCAATATCCCGCAGTATGGGGACACTATTGAGGCTCCTCTGGCCAATCCTGCCCCGCCTGTGCTGCGCGG
>CBDTUP010000241.1:0-4750 GCA_965363685.1 uncultured bacterium
CGATGATGTTGGCCAGCAGGATGTGCTCGGGGCTGGAAATAGGGTCGGCCTGGATGCCTGCAAGGACCAGCAAACTGGAAACGAACCCCTCGATCTCGTCTCGAGCTGTTTCGGCGTCGATGTCCCAATCGACGTTGGGAGCCGCCAGTGAGCCGACAATGTTCAGTGGGATGCCGCTTGTCGATCCGGGCGTGTAAATCGAGAATCCGGCTCCGCCCTTGAGGGCCACCATTCGGTCGGGGCCGGTATTCCAAGAGGCGAGTCCGTTCTTCCACATCTCGGCGGTATCGGCGGCTAGCTGATCGGGGGTGATTTCCTTGCGTCGGGCCTCACCCTCGTCGATCCACGGCCTGAAATCATCGGGGGCGAACTGCGGGAAGTTGAGCAGCAGGTTGCCCATGTCGCCCTTCGGGTCGATGATCAGAGCCGGGATGCCAGACAGCAGCGCCTCTTCCAGTGCAACGACTCCGAGGCCGGTCTTGCCGGAACCCGTCATGCCGACGATGACGCCATGGGTTGTCAGGTGGTGTGATTCGTAGAGAACGTCTGAGCCGTCACGCTCGCCGGTGGACGGATCGAGCGCTCCACCCAGGAACAACTCGCCTCTGCTGACCTCGACCACGCCTACTCCTTGCTCGTTTCGCGGGATTGTATCCAGACGCGAAGAGGCGACCCTTAGCGGGTCGCCTCAACGCCGGTCAGTGGGGGGCGGGGTTAGGGCAGGGCTGCCAACACCGATATCACCTTCGTGTCGAACAACTCGCCATCGGAAACGGTGAGGGAAACCTGATATGTGCCGGGATCGCCCGAGATAGCCAACGCTGGCCAGTCTGATGTTGTCTCAGATCCGTTCGGAGCGATGATCACCCAAGCGTATATCAGTGGGTCAGATTCATCGTCAAAGGAATCTTGACCATCGAGGGTAAGAGCACATCCAGTGAAGTAGCTGCAGGAGGCTGAAACATTGATCACCGCTACTGGGGCCGTATTGAGGGGTGGTAGGTCGGAATCACTGGGGCAATCGCCTACGGGGTCACCGTGACCGAGATGTGCCTCGAGGGCCCTCTCGCTGACCACGATTTCGTGTGCTTCGCCGGCGTCGGGGATATGGCAAATGGTGACCTTCGCTGGCTTGTCACCGGCCTTCGCTCCGACCACGAGTGGTAAGGCCACAACGGCCAAAATCACCATTCCTACAACTGCTATGCGCCTCATTGGGTGCTCCCTCTACCGCCGTACTAGTTATGTTGTGTGTAACTACCAGTACGTCTTCGGTCTTTCGAAAAAAACCTTTAGGGCGGGCGGGTACTAGCCGATAAGGGCGTCCTTCAAGGCCTCCTCGAGGCGATTCAAGTCGTCGAGGTTGTTGTAGAAATGTGGCCCAACCCGAACGCCGGCACCGGGTCTTCCATCGACGATTACCCCGCGAGCGATTAGTTCTGCCACCACCCGCTGTTCCTCATCGACTGCGAGGGTGACTGTTCCACCGCGCAAGTCAGGTTCCCGCGGTGTCCTCAACGGGACATCCAGGCCGTCTGCGATCTCGATGATCCGATCGGTCATTCGCAGTGAAGAGGAGCGGATCGTTTCAATCCCGACCTCGTTGACTGCCCGGTAGCCGGCCCTGGCGGCGTACCAGGCCGGGACGTTGGGTGTGCCCGAGAGGAATCGCCAGATTCCGTCGGCATAGGTGATTCCACCCGGGTTGAACTCAAACGGATTGGCGTCTGCCTGCCAGCCGACCAACCCGGGACGCAAAACCTCGTGGAGATCCGGTCGAACGTATAACCAGCCTGCTCCCGGGCCGCCGCAGAGCCACTTCACCGATCCACCGACCGCGAAATCCACGTTGAGGTCGGTGAGCGAGAACGGCAGCGTGCCGGCCGACTGGTAGCAGTCGAGAACAACCATCGCCCCCACTTCGTGTGCTCGTTCGGTGATGGCTTCGATGTCTTGTATGTAGGCGCTCTTGAACAACACATGGCTGAGAGCGACCACCGCCACCCGGTCATCGAGAGCGTCGAGGAATGTCTCCGTTGGGACGGTCATCCCATCCCAACTGTGCACGGTTTTGATCTCCGCGCCGGGAACGTTGTGCCAGAGATACATGACCGAAGGGAAGTTCAGTTCGGTAAAGACGATCCGATTGCGCGGTTCCTGAAGCCGGAAACACGAAGCGACCACCGCTTCGGCAACGGTGACGTTCTGCATCATCGCAATCGATCCGGGCGGGGCGCCGACGATGGGGGCTATCTCGTCACCGATGGTGACCGACGTTTCCCACCAACCTTCGCTCCACGCTTCCACGCCCCTGGTTGCCCACTCCGTTGCGTAGTTTGCCAACTCTTCCGAGGCGGCGTCCGGCATTGCGCCGAGTGAGTGGTTCACCAGATAGGCGCGGTCTTCAAGGATGGGGAATCTGTCGCGGAAAATATCCATGGGTAGCAGTGTACGGCCGGCAGGACTGCGCTGGAATCCGGTGGTGCTCACGAACCGATCGGATTGCGAATCCGTATAGGTGGCGATGTGTAGCTTCAAATGGTCGGCGGCCCCAATGGCGTTGGTATTGGCATTGTCGGGATGTTCGACTGGGCAGTCGTCCACTTTTCCGATCGTCGCCAACGCCCACCAGGCAGGCACGCTGGCCGTCGGCGAACAGCGAATGCTGGTCGCACTTGTGGATTCTGAGGGGAATCGTCCCGTTGGGGGTCCCGCTACGGTCGTTGATTTCGAGGTCTTCTATGGAGATGAACCGGATGACAATGCCACGCTGGTTCCGGGCTCGTTCCTGTGGACGGTTCCTGATGTTTCAGGCCTGTACAGACTCGAGGTGACATTCGACCGGCCGGGGACTTGGGGTGTTATTGCTCATCTTCCGGATGAGAAGCCCTCGGAGATGACTCTCTTTTCGGTCGTGCCGGACTCGCCCGTGCCGGATGTCGGTAGCGCCGCCATTGCCATCGCCACTCCGACCGCAGATGACTTCCCGCTCCATGAGATCTCGTCCGATCCAGATCCGGATCCAGCTTTCTATTCGCTCTCACTCGACAGGGCGATTGAGTCGGGGCGTCCGACCGTGGTCGTATTCGCTACTCCCGCTTTCTGCACCAGCGCCACCTGCGGGCCAACGCTGGACGTTGTCAAAGGCATTGCCCCTGATTTCCCCGGGGTCAACTTCGTCCATGTCGAGGTGTATGAAAACCTGGATGTCGACAGATTCGAGGACCTGGTCGTTGCCGCACCAGTCATCGCGTGGAGACTTCCAAGCGAACCCTGGGTCTATGTGATCGATCAGGATGGAGTCATCAGCGGACGCTTCGAAGGCACCGTGGATGGAGCGGAACTGACGGCGGCCCTCCAGATTCCCTAGGGAGTTCGAGTTCGCCCGATGAACGCCGGGATCAGGTTGCGTAGAAATCCGAGGCCGACCATCGCGAAGATGACAATGAAGATGACGTCTACCGTTGCCACACCGGCTGCAGGTTCGCTGCCGGGAGCGGACTGCGTTGCCGCCGGTTGCGGATCGGCGGGCGAGTTGACCACCTGGTCCGTTGCGACCTGAGCGGGTGCATCCGGATCGACGACGATCGTCCCGACCATTGCCGGGTGAATGATGCAAAGGTAGTCGTACACACCGGCTGATTCGAAAGCCATGGTGAAAGATTCGCCGGTGGCGAGAAAGCCGCTGTCGAAGCTCCCATCCTCCGCGGTGGCCGTGTGGAGGGCCGCTCCTTGGTTGACCCAAGTGACGGATCCCCCAACGGGCACGGTCATAGTCACGGGGTCGAAGACGAAGTCGAGCATGTTGATGTCACCGGGTGGTGACTCGATAGGTTCGATGAGGGCAGGGTCCGTGACCGGCAGGGGAGCGGTCCCGTCGGCCCCGGTAACGACGATCGATCCGATCATGTCCGGGTGGAGCGTGCAGAAGTACTCGAACGTGCCTGGTTCATCGAACCGTTTGGAGTAGGAGTCGCCGGTGTTGAGGAACCCGCTGTCGAATGACCCATCCCGCGCGGTGGCAGTGTGCAGAGCTACGCCGGTGTTGACCCAGGAGACGGTTGATCCCTGTGTAATGGTCAGATTCAAAGGGGAGAAGGCGAAGTCGATAGCCTGGACGTCGCCACTCATTGAGATTGGTGGTGGCGGCGGTGGGTCCTCCGGCGGTGGGACTTCACCGCTCGAGGACGGCACGATCACAGTGCCCGTCATGTCGGGATGCAGGGTGCAGAAGTATTGATAGGTGCCGGGTTCGTCGAAGGTGTATGTGAAAGTAGTACCGGTAGCCATCAAGCCGCTGTCGAACAAACCCGTCCTGGCAGTGACTGTGTGAAGGGCGACGCCGTTGTTGGCCCATGTGAGTGTGGTCCCGGGCGCAACTTCGATGTCGCGTGGGGTGTAGGCGAAGTCGACGATGTCGAGGTCACCCGCAACCGGGTCGATTGGCGGCGGAGGTTCCGTCGGGGGCGGTGGCGGGGGTGGAGTTCCCGAACCATCGGTCACCAGGATCGTGCCGACCATGGCTGGGTGCAACGTGCAGAAGTACTCGTAGGTACCCGCCGTGTTGTAGGTGCGCGAGAACGCCGTTCCCGCCGACATGAGACCGGAATCGTACGATCCGTCTCTGGCGGTGACTGTATGCAGCGCGGCGCCGTCGTTCGCCCAGGTGACTGTTGATCCGACACCGACGGTCAGCGACGACGGGGCGTAGTCGAAATCGATGATGGAGATATCCCCGGCGACCGAAGGA